>JALYYZ010000012.1 GCA_030945985.1 Chloroflexota bacterium | reverse complement strand
GCGTGCCGCACTGCGAGCGATGCGACGCGGTGCTGGAGCCGATTGTGTCCAACCAGTGGTTCGTAAGTATGAAGCCGCTGGCGAAACCTGCCGTCGAGGCCATGCGCCAGGGAGAGGTACGGATCGTGCCCGAGCGCTTCACAAAAGTCTACTATGAATGGATGGAGAATATACGCGACTGGCCCATCTCGCGCCAGCTATGGTGGGGCCATCGCATCCCTGTGTGGCATTGCGAGAAGGGCCACCTCTTTTCTTCGGCTGAGTTGCCCGAAAAGGTAACCAGGTGCGAGATATGTGGCGGCACAGCTATAAACCAGGATTCAGATGTGCTCGACACCTGGTTCTCCTCCGGTCTGTGGCCTTTCAGCACGCTTGGCTGGCCGACGATAACAGCAGACTACAAATATTTCTACCCCACCGACGTGATGGAGACCGGCTACGACATACTTTTCTTCTGGGTAGCACGCATGATCTTCCAGGGGATCGAGAACACTGGACAGGTGCCCTTCCACACGGTCTATCTGCACGGCCTGGTCAGAGACGACAAGGGCCAGAAGATGAGCAAGTCCAAAGGCAACGTGGTGAACCCGCTGGAAATGGCCGACAAGTACGGGGCAGATGCCTTGCGCATGGCGCTGGTGACCAACTCTTCGCCGGGCAACGACCAGAAGTTGACCGAGCAGCGCATCGAGCAGGCAGGGCACTTCGCGAACAAGCTCTGGAACGCCACACGCTTCGTGCTGGGCTCTGCAACGGAGAGCAAAGACAATGCAGGCACAGAGGGCACGGGTTCACTTGCGGATCGCTGGATCACGAGCCGCTTTAACAGCACCGCCGCGCAGGTGACCCAACTCCTGGAGGACTACCAGCTTGGCGAAGCAGGCAAGGTGCTGCAGGAGTTCGTATGGAACGAATACTGCGACTGGTATATCGAGGCGGCCAAGACGGGCCTGCGAAGTGAAGATGCAGGCACCCGCGCTGCCACCTCGCATACAGCCCGCGCTGTGCTTGAGGGCATATTACGCCTGCTGCACCCTTATATGCCGTTCCTTACTGAGGAGCTATGGCAGAACTTGAACAGCTGGCCATGCGAAGATGAGTCGCTGCCGGCAGCACAGCGCAGCATTATGAAAGCAGACTGGACTACCTCCGCAGCGACCGACAGAGAGGCCGAGCTTGACTTCAACCTGGTAATCGACATTATCAGACAAATACGTAATGCACGGGCCGAAGCCGTGCGGGAGGCACCCGAAAAAGTAAAGAAGGAAATGACAGGCAGGCGCATCGAGGCCCTGATTGCAGGAGGCACGCGCACAACCATGCTTCGCAACCAGGCCGATACGCTCGCCCTCCTGGCCCGCCTCGACCCGGAGAAGCTACGCATTGAGGAACGAATTAGTGAGCGCCCTGCACAGTCGGTGAACCTCGTTGTAGGGGAAGCCGAGGTGGTGCTGCCCCTGGCTGGGCTGGTAGACATGGAAGCAGAACGCAAGCGTCTGCAGAACGAAGCGGAAGCAACAAAGGCGGAGATCGAGCGAACAGAGGCTCTACTCTCTAATGAAGGTTTCGTCGGGCGCGCACCCGCCAACGTAGTGCAGCAGGCCCGCGATAAGCTGACGGCGGCACAGGAACGGTTGATAAAGCTCCAGGAGCGCCTGGACTCAATTGAGCCGTAGATTGGCATGAGACTGCTACGAGGATGCCGTGAAGCAGGAGGTAGATGAATGGGAACAATCAAAGAGCAAAAGGTTCTTGCACCCTTTACTTCTCCTCTTCACCTGGGGGTTGCTCCTCTAACTGTTCTACCAGGTGAGGCACCTGATCGAGGGCTGCTCTCGCCCGTGCCAAGGCTCTATTCAGTTTGGAGCGGGTAACCTCGACCCTCCCACGCCTCAACGCCGCCCATTACGTTTGCCGGCTCAAACCCCTCTGCCTGGAGAATACTTGCGGCAATACTGCTGCGTGTGCCACCTCCGCAAATCGTGGCCAGTGGCTTGTTACTGGGCAACGTATCTATGTGCGCCTTCAACTGGTGAAAAGGGATGTTTATTGCCCCATCTATATGCGCGTCTGCCCATTCTGGTCTTTCCCGTACGTCGATCAAAGTAAAGCTGCGATCACTGCTCTCCAACCTCTTGTGCAACTCTTCTACGCTCCACTGAGGCACCAACTCCAGGGGGCGACCTGTGGCGTCCCATAGCTTCATACCACCCAGAAGATAACCGGCCAGGTTCGTTTGCCCAGCCGACATGAGATCATGTAGCGCCCGCTGCAGATCGCTATCTTCCTCAAGCACCAGTACAAAAGGGCGCTCGGGTTCTACAAGCCACGACGTTCGAGTGGCGAACTGTCCACCTTGCAAATGAACGTTGAGGGCGCCGGGTATATGGCCGCCTCCGAATGCATCGGGTGAGCGCGTATCTATAACAGTGTTGCCTGAGCGTCGAGCGCTTTCCACTTCGTCTGCTGTCATACTGCGCGCGACTACATCGTCAATTGCGAACTGCCCGCGATTCTTTTCTACAATTCGCTCGAAGTTAGGCGGCTGCGGCGGCAATCCTCCTGTTACACGTTCTACGAACGCAGCTTCTTCTACTTCGGTAAGCGGACCATTATAGAGGCGCTCAAAGCCGATGGTCGAGTTACCTTTGGCGCTCATAGACTTGCCACAGAGAGAGCCGGCTACATGTCCCGGATATATCTCGACGCCGTCGTGCAAGGTAAGTAGCTTCTTGTGCAGGGATTGGAAAAGCTGGGCCGCGCCCTCTGCCGGTTGTACGGCCAGGTCCGGTCTGCCTACGTCTCCGACGAAGAGCGAATCTCCTGTAAGCACCATCCACGGCTCGTCTGCACGCGTGGTGTCCGTCACCGACAAAGATATATGCTCCGGTCTGTGCCCCGGCGTATGCAGCACTGTCAAGCGCACAGTGCCGATCCTGATTGCGTCGCCATCTCCCAGCGCCTTATGTGGGTATTGTACGCCTGCTTCTTTATATATCGCCACCTCGGCGCCAGAGGCAGCCAGCTTGCCATGACCCGATACATGGTCGGCGTGGTTATGCGTCTCTATGACATATCTGATGCGCAGACCTTCTTTGGCCGCTACTTCAACATAGGGCTCAACGTCCCACGCCGGGTCAACAACCACACATTCGCCCGCGCTGCCATCGCCTATAAGATACGAGGCACATCCCAACCCATCATTGACGAACTGCTTAAAAAACATCGTCCCATCTCATCTCATTGCAAGCGCCGTTTGCTTTGCACGAGCGCGCGGCCCTCTACCTCTCCAGATTTGCACCAGCCCAACCAGTGCAATCAGCCAAAGCCATGCTAACAGAGGCATCATCACCGGCACTACAGGGCGATAGATACGTGGCGCTTCGCCCTGTGAAAGCACCATCACCTTGTTCTTGTCTACAACTATGCCGTTGCGGACGAGCTCCTCGCTTATCTTCCCACCCTCCGGGTCTGCATCTAGAGGTGTAGCCTTACCTGCGTATGCCACTTCTTCGCCGCCACTGAAGCCTTGTTCAGGGCTATAATCATAGGGGAAGAGGTACTGAGGGTCATCTGTGCGTACAAAAAGTTGCTGTCCGAAGCCTTTCAATGGGATCACGTAGTGAGTAGCTACCAGCCCCTTTACCACGACAGCATGGTTCACGTCGGGCACCGCCTTGACGTCTATATATGAGTCATCGATGGGCTTCTGCTTGTCGAAGAGTTGGCTGCTGTTTGTCACCAATTTGGGGCTATCGTCTTGCAACGCATACGAAGCCGGCCCCGCAAAGGCGAGCATCAAGACACTCGTCACAATCAGTGCGACCACTCTTATCAATGTACGCCATTTGCGACTGTGCAGTATCACAGCGCCTCCTCCTGCTTTGCCTCTGCCTTCTCTTGACCCGGCATACTAGTACCTCACCAGCTAAAGATTGACTGGTTTGTTAGATGTTTCTCACCATGCGAGAAACATCTAACTATTAATACTTTCCTGGTAAGGCACTAGCGTATTGCCTTGCACCTGCTCTGTACGCCTTTGCCTGGAAGCAATTTTTGCACCGTATTATACCACACAAGCCTCACTACACAGCGTATAATAAACGGTCAGATTTCTTCTACACAAAAACTCACGTAAATAACCGATCAACATGCTAATAAATCTTAATGTAAGGCCATAGAGGATAGTCATGGACGATCAGGAAGAACCGTATGGCTGGTGGGGCTGGCACTGGCAGCCTCCTGTGCCGCTCTCGGTAATGCAGCTTATCCTGGCAGGCAGCGCCGATACAGATCTGATGGCTCTTATATGGGCGATGTTGTCGCGACGTGCCTCTGTGATGGTGGCCGCCGAGCCTCCCATGGCCGGCAAGACCACCACCCTGACCGCGCTGTTGGACCTCCTGCCAGCAGATACCAGGCGCGTTTACCTGCGTGGACATTACGAGACATTTGATTTTGTAAAGGATGAAGGCGCTGATCCCCACCATACCTACGTGTTGGCAAATGAGATGAGCGATCATCTTGCGGTCTATCTTTGGGGCTCACGTATCTATAAGATGTTCGAGCTGCTTGAGAGTGGCTATGCGCTCGGATCCACTATGCATGCTGAGCGCGTTGACGATGTGATCGCCATGCTCCACTCGGACCCGCTCAATGTGCCTGCTAGGTGGATAGCTCAACTCACCCTTGTAATAAATCTTTACGTCAGCAGTACACATGGCTCTTCAGTACGGCGCTTCAACACCGTACATATGCTTGAGCCCGGCAACGTCGAGGGGAGCGAGAGCCTGCCGGCGGGTGTGCGCCCTCTATTGCTTTCTGAGTGGCATCGCAAGGAAGACACATTCAAGCACCATTTCGACGAGCCCACCATGCAGAGCAAGCTAGCTGCCTGGGCAGGCTGTTCCTTAGAAGAGTGGGTGGCTGACGTCGCAAGGCGGAAAACCCACCTTGAACAGATGCTTACAGACGGACTCATGGGCATCGATGCTACACGCAATGCTTTGAGAAGGCTGGTATAGAGCCGCACATGGCATGATTCGCCTTGCGCCATCCAGCCCAAACCCGTATAGTAAGAACGTGGGGTAGCCCTTACCCCGACCCCTAACTGTTCACACTCTAACCTATTCTGGAAGGAATAACCGATGGCCAAACCAGCAGCTAAGCCCCGTACTGTCGGCGAGCTACGCGGTAGTGAGTACGAGTCTCTTCCCGTCAAGGAGGAAATGCGTAAGAACCTGATTCGTAAGCTACGCGAGAACCAACCTATTTTCCCTGGCATCGTCGGATATGACGATACCGTTATCCCTCAAGTCGAGAATGCCATACTTTCAGGCCAGGATATTATCTTTCTCGGTGAGCGCGGTCAAGCCAAGACCCGTTTGGCACGCTCGCTTATCAACCTTCTTGATGAAGAGATACCCGTCATCAAAGGCAGCGAAACGAATGATGACCCCTACAGTCCCATCAGTGCGCAAGGCCGCCAGCTTCTCGCCGAGCACCAGGACCTCACTGAGATAGAGTGGATGCATCGCGATGATCGCTATGGCGAAAAGCTTGCTACTCCTGATATTACAATAGCGGACCTGATCGGCGACGTAGATCCTATCAAAGTGGCCGAGGGGCGCTACTTATCCGACGAGCTGACCATACACTATGGCCTGCTGCCGCGTACCAATCGTGGCATCTTCTGTATCAACGAACTGCCCGACCTTGCTGAGCGCGTCCAGGTTGGTCTGCTCAACGTCCTGGAAGAGCGCGATGTGCAGATACGCGGCTACAAGATCCGCCTACCGCTAGACGTCTACCTGGTGGCCTCCGCCAATCCCGAAGATTACACGAACCGTGGCCGGATCATCACTCCCCTCAAGGACCGCGCGGGTTCGCAAATCAGGACCCATTATCCTACTACTATCGATCAAGAGATCGACATAATGGAGCAGGAGAAGCTTAGCTTCAACACGCCCGGCTATGAGGTTGAGGTTCCGCATTATATGAAGGAGATAATAGCCGAGGTTACCCACCTGGCACGCCGCCACCCCGATATTTCCCAACGGTCAGGCGTATCGGTGCGCGTCTCCATCTCTAATTACGAGAACCTGATGAGCAACGCTCTCAAGAGAGCTATAAAGCTCAACGAGCATCGCGTTGTGCCCAGAGTTTCCGATCTGCACGCACTGGTCTCCTCAACGGCAGGCAAGATCGAACTGGAGTCGGTGGGCGACGTCAAGGAAGAGAAACTGGTTGAGAAGCTGGTGCAAGGCGCGGTCGTCGCCGCCTGGAACCGGCGCTTCTCGGTGAGCGACTTCGATGATGTAGTCACCCGGTTCCACAACGGCCTCACAATGGACGTGGCCGACACGCTCCCCTCGATGGAGTATGTACACCAGGCGTCGGAACTCAAAGGGATGCGTGGCGCTCTCACCAAGCTCGAAACTGAAGGCAACCCTGCAGCCGTGGCCGCAGCCGTGGAGTTCGTGCTGGAAGGTCTGCACCTCAACCGCCGCCTGAACAAAGACAAGTCTGCAGGGGGCGTGCGCTACCGCCGGTGACCGCAAGCCGGTAGCGCTTGCACTGTTAACGAGTGAAGATTAGCCAGGACTAACCTGGATTAGCCATGACTCAACCCCAAACCTAACAATGCACTGTCAACACCTACTTTTAGATGAGTTTCGCAACTACCGGCACTTATCTCTCGATGTGCCGCCTGGTGTGAGCCTCCTTATCGGTGACAACGCCTCGGGCAAGACTTCTTTGCTCGAGGCGCTTTATTTGCTTGCTACGGCCAGGTCGCCCAGAGCCCAGTCCGATCTTGAGCTAATCAACTTCGCGGCTCCTAACGATCTTGGCTCGCCCCCTTTCGCGCGCGTCGTCGCACGGTTGGAGCGTTTGCGTGGTGAGTTAGCAGTTGAAATATTAGTGCTCAGAGATGAAACCCTGGAGGGTCCTGGTGGGCTTGTTTCTTCGGCCCAGGCGCGCAAGCGGATAAAGGTGAACGGCCTTCCCCGCCGTGCTCTAGACCTGGTTGGGCAAGCCACAGTGGTGCTTTTTACCCCCCAGGACGTAGACCTCGTCACCGGCTCCCCATCGATCCGCCGGCGCTATATGGACGTCACCATCTCGCAGATGGACCACCGTTATGTACGCTTGCTGGCCCAATATCTCAAAGTGCTCCAGCAGCGCAACTCGCTCCTCAAAGGGCTGAGAGAGCAGGGCCGCAATCCCGCATCACGCGATGTGTCTGAGGAGATGGTTTACTGGGACGACGAGCTTGTGCGGCACGGTTCGTACGTCGTGCTGCGCCGAGAAGTGTTCGCGGCGCGGCTGTCCGAGCGTGCAGAGGCCGTGCATCACCAACTGGTAGGCACCGACGCCTCAGGGCAATCAGGTGATAGCCGCCAGATGCTGCGTGAGCGCCGCCCCACTGCCGAGATGCGATTCCGGCTTGGATACCAATCCGCCGTCGCGCCGGAAGCCCGCAAGGCTCTTCTGCCCGACTTGCTAGCTCAGATGGAAGAAGAGGAGGAGCAATTAAAAGATAGCGCTGAATACAACCCTGCGGAAGCCGCTATGAGGGGGCGTATCCCCCATCTTGAAGCCCACCTTACAAGAGTAGGCGACGAGTTTAAGATGCAGCTCGGAGAGGCACGCGCGCAGGAGCTGCGGCGGGGGGTATCTGTGCTTGGGCCTCACCGCGACGATCTTCTGTTCCAGCTGGCTGATCTACCCCTCGGTGCTTACGGATCTCGTGGACAGCAGCGCACAGCCGTGCTCGCCCTCAAGCTGGCTGAGGTAGACTTGATGACAAGCGAGACAGGCGACACTCCGATCCTCCTGCTGGACGATATCCTATCCGAGCTTGACATGAAGCGCCGTGGCTTCCTGCTCAACACTATAAGCGGCCAGCAATACCAGTCGCTAATCACCACCACGGACTTGGCAGGTTTCGACCCGAAGTTCCTGGAGAAGGCCACTCTGCTCGAGGTTCATCAAGGAGAAGTGGCGCGGGCCGGCGCTGCCTCATGAGCTGCGTAGCTGGGCACACCACTACTTCTCAGGCGCTCCGCGCTTCCCCATTTTATGAACCACTGTGCCTCTTTAGTCCACCACGTAAAGAATAAAAAAGAAGAAAGAGATGCAAACCCTGCGGGTTTGCATCTCTTTCTTCAAGAGAAAGCTCCAATTTTCCAAGACTGGGTCTTCTGATCCCTCATTAGAGCCTTGTGCCTCTTCAGGCGACCTCTTGGGAAAAGAGCGCTCGTTTCCAAAAACAGATCAATCCCAATCCCTACGGGATTGGGATTGATCTGTTTTACTTTCCAAAGCTAAAAGGTCCATGAAGCTCCACTACTATCTTATCCGGAAAGTATCAATAGTTGCATTCCATCTCACATTAGTGAGATGGAATGCAACAAAACAATCACAACTTAACTGGTAAAGCATTATTTATTCTCACAGGGCGCCTGTGTGTGCCGTAGGATGAGAGGTTTGCTGCTATCATCATGCCCCTGGGCGCCAACAGCCCAGAGCATGTTGTCTTGAGAGGTCAAGCCCATCAGCCGCGTGTCTTTGCCTGGAAGGGGATTGGCAATATCACTCCATTCACGTCCGTCCCAATGCAACAGCAGCATCTGGCGCGTGGCGGGGTTGTCTGCATACTCCCCCACCACCCATACATCGTTAGCAGCAAGGGCGCTGGCCTCGTGCGGAAAGGGACCATTGTCTAATTTCGGAGTGCTCCCTCCGGTCCATACTCTGCCGTTCCAATGCACTGCCACCGAGTCGTTACCGTCGTTGCCTACTACCCACACATCTCCAGGCCCTGTCGCGGCTATGCCGTCCAAATAGCCGCCGCTTACTTCGGCGGGCGTCGTTTGTATACTCCAGCTTCTACCGTTCCAATGTTGCACCTGCGTGCCTGCAGCCCAGATGTCATACTTGCCTATTGCCTTGATTGTCAGCAGGTTATGTGTACTCGCCGGATCTGTCGGTACCCTGCCCCACTCACGGCCATTCCAGTGCAACATCATCATGTGCGCGTCCACCTTTTCGGCCACCAGATAACTGCCGGCAGCCCAAACGTCGTCCGGTCCGACTGCTTCGACGCTATATATCGTGTTGTCCAGCAGCCCTGGATTGGGTGTCTTTGAGATAGTCCAGGCACGACCATCCCAATGCATGGCCAGGCTCATGAAACGGGCACCATCGGCTGCATAGGCTCCAACAGCCCATACATCGTCGCTCTTCTTGCCCGATACTGCGTAAAGGTGGTCCTTGCGCACCGGCGTCTCCGGCCCGTTGGGTGTCGGGATAACAGTCCATCTCTGCCCATCCCAATGCATTGCCAGCGTGCCTGACCTACCATCCGCGTAAGTCTGCTGCCCGACCGCCCATGCGTCATTTACCGAAATCGATGCTATAGCATCCAATGTAGACGACTGTACGCTGATGGCAGGCTCTGCTGCTTCAGCCCAGCATCCGGAGGTAGAGCCTTGTGGCCCTTGCCCTACCGTACAGCCGACTGCAAGCAAGAGGCAGGTTAGCGCGCCGAACGCACTTACTATTGTCTTTAGCACTATGAACTTGATCCGCATATAGGCCCTTCTTTGCCCTTGCTTGCCGTTGTTTCTTTGAAATAACAGCATTGTCCTGCCGTTAATGATACGATTTTCATGACCCGTAAGGTAAGCCCTTGGCTTTGTCTATCAGATCCATAAAGCCCTCTTGTGGCCCGATGAACAGGCAGTCACAACTGCGTGCAAATTGACGTGCCGGCCTCAGCACCATATAATCAACCGTGGAGAGGTAACAGATAACGCGTAGAAATAGTTACAGTCATGCTGTAACGTCTGAGGTCCAATAGTCAGGAGCAACGTCGCTCGTGCAACCAGGAGATGTATGGAAGTCTACGATGATATATTGCAAACCATTGGCAATACGCCTATTGTGCGCCTGAACAAGTTGAACCGTGCCCTCAGACCTACTATGCTGGCTAAACTGGAGATGTTTAACCCCGGCAACTCGGTAAAAGATCGCATCGGCATACGTATGATAAGGGTTGCCGAGGAGAAGGGCCTTCTAAAGAAGGGTGGCACAATTGTTGAGCCCACCTCCGGCAACACCGGCACGGGTCTCGCCATAGCGGCTGCCATCCTGGGTTACAAGTGCGTCTTTATTATGCCCGATAAAGTCTCTCAGGAGAAGATTTCTTTGCTCAAGGCGTATGGCGCTGAAGTGGTGACCACTCCCACAGCCGTGGCGCGGGAGAGTGAGGAGAGCTACTACAGTGTAGCCGATCGTCTCACAAGAGAGATCCCCGGCGCCTTCCAGCCCAACCAATACTTCAATCCTGCCAATCCTCGTACCCATTTTGAAACTACCGGCCCCGAAATCTGGAGGCAACTTGATGGCAAGATCGATGCATTTGTGGCCGGGGTAGGCACGGGCGGCACTATCTCGGGCGTCGGTAATTTTCTGAAGTCGCAAAACCCTGCCGTGCGCATCGTGGGCGCCGACCCGGAAGGCTCGATCTATACCCAGAACCGCGCACGCCCGTATAAGGTAGAGGGTATTGGCGAGGACTTCATCCCCGGCACCTTTGATAGCAACGCGGTCGATGAATGGGTCACCGTAAGCGACCGCGACTCGTTCGAGACGGCCCGCCGTATCACCCGTGAGGAAGGCATCCTTGTTGGCGGTTCCGGCGGCACTGCTATGTGGGCAGCCTTGCAGGTCGCCAGGACGATGGACGAAGGCCAGAATATCGTTGTGCTCCTCCCGGATACGGGGCGTGGCTACCTCTCTAAAGTCTTCAATGATAGCTGGATGCGCGAGAACGGCTTCCTGGACCGCTTGCCGACCCAGGCTCGTGTGCGCGATCTGGTTCATAAGCCAAACCGCGAGCTACCTACACTCGTGACCGTTCCCGCTGATAAAACAGTACGTGAGGCCATAGATCTGCTGCACCAGTATGGCATCTCACAGTTGCCTGTAACTCGCTCGGGGAGCGCATCAAATAGTGACGGGCACCACACCTTCACTGACGTTCACGAAATGGCCGGTTCCATACAGGAGCGGAACCTTCTTGAGCGTGTCTTCCGAGACCCTTCTCTGATCGACGCCCGGGTGGAAAGTGTCATGGACGCGCCCTTCCCTCTGGTAGATGTAGCTGAGGAAGTAGAAAGGGTGGTGCCGGCACTCCTGGCGAACAACTCGGCGGTGCTGGTAGAGGAAGGAGGCCAGCCTGTTGGCCTTATCACAAGAAGCGACCTGCTCGAGTTTGTGGCACATGGAAGAATAAAGTAACACTGCTCAGCGTTGCGCCAGGCTAAATCGTACCTGACCTGTTGAGGAGACTTTGTCCCCGCCGACGATAATACGCCCGATTAACTCTGCGGGTTGCGCGCTAGGTGGGATGTCGAAAAGTAGTAGAGTACGTGTCGCCCCACTTGAGGGAACAGGCGTGTCAAGATAATCCAGCCCAACTGCCTGGGCAAACTGCCGGTTGAGCGGGTCTTTGCCGTGGTTCGACAGCTCTGTGTAAACGGTGCCCTGCTTATCCTTCAGCAGGAAGTCAAGAGTATCTCCCATGGACCGCGTGCCACCCTGATTGTTGTTCGCGGTTACGGTGATCAGCCAGAAAATGCCTCTTGGAATATAGGTCAGCCCGTTGTTCACCGGGCCTAGCTCCTTGCGCGTCTCTATCTTGTCGAGTGTTACTGTCCAGTCGGCTATATCTGCTCTGTTAGGGGTATTTATCACAGGCTGTGTAGTCGCACTGGGAGCAGACGTGGGCACTGGCCTGGCAGTGGCCGGAATAGCGGGCACGGAGGTAGGTTGCACGGAGGGCACCTTCACATGGGTCGCAGCTATGGCCTGTGTCGAGGTGGGCTGTGGTGTGTTGGTGAGTGCTACAGCAGTAGTGGGCACACTTACAGGCTTCGACCCCGTAGGCGCTGGTTGAGGTGTATGCGTGGGAGTCTTTGTATATGTTGGTTGAGGCATACGAGTCGGTACGCGGGTCGCAGCAGATCTGGGAGTCGGCACCTGAGTAGATGATGCCGGGTGCCGGGTGCCGGTTGGTCGCACAGGCGCTACGATGGGCACCACGGGCTCAGTAGTTGTGGTCGGCAGACTTTCTACTACCGTTGGCAGATCTCTGGTCGGCAGACTTTCTGCTACCGTTGGCAGAACTGTAGACACAGGTAATATAGCTACCTGGGTGGCTCCACCTCCTGCCTGCGGGGTGGTGCTGACCAGAGCCTGGACTCCTATGCTTTTCGTGGCCTGAGCTGCCTGAACAGTTAGTGAATTAGCTTGCGTCGCTTGTGCCACCATAGTGGACAATGCAGATGGGTCATCACTTTGATGCGTCCGATTCCCCGTTAGCAGGAGCAAAGTGGTTACCAGCAGGAAAAGGAGGCTTATCAGGAGGGTGAAGGCAATGCGACCCCATTGCAGCCGTCTCGGTGAGAGATAGGCAGACGACTCAAAGGGCGGTAAGATCCCTTGCGACAAGATGCCACCAACCTGCTGCAAAGAAGAGCCACAACGATTGCAGAACTTCTGGCCGGCTCCCGCAGGAGCACCACATTTAGGGCACTTAGCTGTTGTATCACTCATAGATTGTTGGCTCAGTGTTATTATAACCTTGTATGTAGTTGCCGTGTGCGTAGTGCCGTGTGTGGTGTCGGGTGTCATCCGCTTACCGGGTGAACGAGACATACTATTATATCATCCTGCGAACCGGTTCGTGCCTTATCCTCGAATGCTGCTTTTCTCTGTCTCTGCTGGGGTGCGCGTCATAGTTTCGCACGCTCAGTCTGAGCGCCGCTTGGAATGGAATGACCTTTGTGATTGTGTGCGAAACTATGACGCGCACCCTCTCTGCTGTCGCTCCATGCCTTCGAGTGCCCATATATGTTATAATCCCGACGCTTATCTGATATTCTGATATAAGGTAAACTCAATGAAAGAGGGAAAGAGAGGGCTTATCCATGAAGCTGCATGAATTCCAGGCCAAAGAGGTACTCGCCAGGTATGGCGTGCCTACCAATCAGGGCGAGGTTGCCACCACCGTTGACGAGGCCGAAGCCATCGCTCGCAGGATAGGCAAGCCCGTCATGATCAAGGCACAGGTGATGATGGGTGGACGCGGCAAAGCAGGTGGCGTCAAATATTCAAAGGACGTAGATGCCGCCCGCGAGAATGCTCGCAATATTCTTGGCAAGGTGCTCAAGAACGAGCAGAACCCGAAGGGCGAAGAGGTCAAGAGAGTGCTGGTAGCAGATGCTGCCGATATCGCCAAAGAATACTACCTGGGGGCAACCGTCGACCGGGGCACCAAATCGATCGTTGTCATGGGCAGCTCCGAAGGCGGTGTGGAGATAGAAGAGGTGGCGCGGGAGAACCCGCAGGCCATAGTGAAGGTTTACGTCGACCCACGTATGGGCCTCCAGGACTACCAGGCACGCGAGCTTGCCTTTGCTATGAAGCTGGGAGGCTCGATGCGCGAGTTTACCGCCATTGCTAGGGCGCTGGTGCAGACCTTAATTGACCATGATGCCTCCCTCGTGGAGATCAACCCCCTGGTTATGACCACAGATAACAAGCTCCTGGCTATCGACGCCAAGATGGACCTGGATGACAACGGCCTCTTCCGTCAAAAATGGGCGGCGGAGATGCGTGACCCAGCCGAAGAGGAAGAGTCGGAGCGCCAGGCTCGCGACGCCGGTATCTCCTTCGTGCAGCTTGACGGCAATATCGGCTGCATGGTAAACGGCGCGGGGTTGGCAATGGCAACGATGGATACAATCAAGGAGTATGGCGGCACGCCGGCCAACTTCCTCGACATAGGCGGCGGCGCTCGTGAAGACAAGGTGGAAGCTGCCCTGCGCATTATACTCAGCGACCCTAATGTGAAATCGGTGATGTTCAATATATTTGGCGGCATCACCCGAGGTGATGTTGTGGCTAATGGCATCGTCAAGGTACTGAGCCAGATGAAGCCGGATGTGCCAATGGTGGTGCGCCTTGCAGGCACGAATGCTGAGGAAGGGCGTGAGATCCTCAAAGCAGCGAACCTCCCGGCAGCCGCTACACTTGACGAAGCAGCCCAAACGGCAGTCCGCCTGGCGAATGAGTATGGTAAGTAGTCATCTTTGCAGCTAGTGCAGCTTCATGGACCTCCTGGGAAAAGAGCACTTCTTACCAGGGACAAGCAAATCAAAACCCTGCGGGTTTTGATTTGCTTGTCTTTCTTTCAAAGGCTAAGAGGTCGCCGGAAGTTGCACCAGGCTGGTTGTTTCGAGGACCTCTCCTCAGCCCGTATAGCTCTGGTAACCCGTTCAGAGAGGCGCAAGGCATTGCGCCTCTTCGATGCCAATCAATCGATATCAACGAAATCATACTACAGGAGAATAAAGAATGACCGCAGTACTGCCCAAGCGTAGCGAGGTGCCGAAAGAGGTTACATGGTCGATCGAAACCGTTTTCCCATCTGACACCGAGTGGGAGGCTACGCTGAAGGCCACTCAAGAGGCCACCCCTGCCATAGAGAAATACCGAGGCAAGGTAGGTTCTTCAGCAGCCCTCCTCCTGGAGGCGCTTACCGCACGTGAGAAGTTGATTATGGAGGCTGAGCGCTGCCAGATTTATGCCGGTATGCAGAGCACAAGTGATATTACGAACCAGACATACCTGGCGCATAACGATCAGGCTGACAGCCTCTCCGCTCGCGTTCAGTCCTCAGTGTCCTATTTCGAGCCGGAGATCCTTGCCATAGATCCCTCTCGTCTCAAAGCTATGCTGAGTGAAGAACCGGGTCTGGAGCTTTACAGCCACTATTTTGACAAACTGAACAGTCAGCGAGCACATATTCGCTCCGCCGAGGTAGAAGAGGTTTTGGCCGCTGCCTCTGAGGTAACGTCGAGCCCCTACCGTATCCATATCGCTCTCGAAGATGCAGACCTCAAGTTTGCCACGGTCAAAGACGAGGAAGGCCAGGATGTCGACCTGCAGCAAGGTAATGTTTGGCCTCTTATCAGAAGCCAGAAACGCGCAGTGCGTAAGGCCGCCTGGGAGGCATATGCAGACGGCTACATAAGCGTGAAGAACACAATGGCCGGCACTATGTCGGGTATCGTGAAGCGTGACGTTTTTTATGCGACGGCTCGCGGCTATAGCTCTTCGCTTGAGGCTGCGCTTGGCGCTATCAACATTCCCATGCAGGTCTACACTAGCCTGCTCGACACCTATCGCAAGCATATCCCGGTGTGGCACCGCTACTGGGAGATAAAGCGCCGTGCCCTGGGCGTAGACAAACTGCATGGCTATGATATCGATATGCCGCTGGTCCGCACACTGCGACACATACCATACGAAGAAGGTAAGAACATCGTTATAAAAGGGATGCAGCCGCTCGGTGAGGACTATGGCTCGACGCTACGCCGTGGTCTGAACGAGGAGCGCTGGGTCGACATATATCCGAACGTAGGCAAGGGCAGCGGCGCTTTCTCCTATGGCATGCATGGCCAACACCCGTTCCTTATGATGAACTATGACGACAGCCTGGAGAGTGTGAGCACACTTGCGCACGAGCTTGGACATTCCATGCATTCATACTTCTCATGGCAGAGCCACCCTCACATATATAGTCGCTACTCAATGTTTGTGGCCGAGACCGCTTCCAACTTCAACCAGGCAATGGTTCGCGCCGATTTGCTCAAGCAAGGGCCCGACATCGACTTTGAGCTTGAGATACTCGCAGAGGCGATGAGCAACTTCCACCGCTACTTCTTTATTATGCCCGCCCTTGCCCGCTTTGAGCTTGATTGCCACCAGCGCGTAGAGCGTGGAGAAGGGCTCACGGCAGATGGAATGTCTAGAGCCATGTCCGATCTGTTCCGTGAAGCCTATGGGCCCTCTGTGGAGGTGGACGAGGCCCGCGTGGGCATTACCTGGGCACAATTCCCTCATCTCTTCGCCAACTTCTACGTCTTCCAGTATGCTACGGGCATATCGGCTGCTAATGCGCTTGCTTCCGGCATCATCAGCGGAGGCGAATCTAAAGCCCGTAGCTACATGGAGTTCCTCAAAGCAGGCGATGCCCTCTATCCTCTTGACGCCCTCAAGCTTGCCGGTATCGATATGACTACCCCTGAGCCCGTGGAGAGAGCTTTTGGTGTTCTCTCGGGCATGGTAGATCGGCTGGAGACAATTGTAGGCCTGGGACCTCTCGTCTCCGGCGAAAGCGCCATGTAATTGCCGTATGGATCTGCTTGAAGTCGCGCTGAATGGGGGCCGGCTTTTGTACGCATACACTATGTACATAGACGCGCCCCTGACCAACTCTTTCCGCCTCACCGGCGAACCGGACTACTGGGCCAGGAATTTCGACGGTGATCCTCTCCCCAACCTGCGTCTCGTGTGGGAAGGCAAGCCATACAAGCAAGGGTCGCTCATGGTGCTGGCCCCCGTCCGCAAAGATGGTACTGTAGCTTCTGTTGGCTCGGTGCGCATGGAACTACTTGAATTTCAGCAAGACCGTGAGATCAGTTTCCGCTTCTTGAATGGTAGCCACCTGGTCTATCGCTTCGTTTACGAGGCGGTCAGTGCTACTCGCACCGAGTTTACCGTCAATGTAGTGGTGGACGCGCAAAGCCCACCGCTTAATATTCTTCGCCAGCGGCTCTACGCGAAGCGTCGCCGGAAAGCCTCGATAAAGGACCATATGCG
>JALYYZ010000002.1 GCA_030945985.1 Chloroflexota bacterium | reverse complement strand
GCGTCAAGCGGATATATAGAACTGCCTGCTCGAAGAAATTTCTTGTAGTTTTCGGCAGCCTGTGGGTTCTCGCCGGAGAGTATGCCTGCGGCAAGCGCGTTGGCCGCAGAGATGCCTGTTGCATATTGGTAGACGTAGAAGTTGAGGTACATGTGGATCGAGAACTGTGCCCAGGTGATGCCGACCCGCTGCTCGTCTACCTCGACTTCCGGGCCATAACCTTCGCGGAATAAGTCGGCCATGAGGCTTATCATCCCGTCAGCAGTAAGAGCCTTGCCCTGTTCGACGCGCTCGTGAATCTCTTTTTCGAATCGCGCCAGGATAGGCATGATGAAGAAGTAGCGATGGAAGTTGTACATAGCCTCCTCGATGACCGCTACCTGGAACTGCGGATCGGAATTGCTTTTGAGGAGGTGGTCTCGAACCATGGCTTGATTGAAATTAGAGGCTGTTTCGGCCACAAACATGCCGTACCGGGCATAGGTGAAAGGCTGGTTCTTACGCGTCAGGTATGAGTGCATAGAGTGACCAAGCTCGTGGGCCAGGGTGCTGGTGGCTTCAAGGTTCCCTGAATAGCTCATGAGAATGAAAGGGTTTGTGCCGTAGGTGCCGCTGGAGTAGGCTCCACTCCTCTTACCCTGGTTGGGCATCAAATCGACCCAGCGCTCCTTGAGGAGGCCCTGTCGCATGGGATCGCAGTAGTCTTCTCCCAGAGGCGACATCCCTTTGCATATAATATCGACCGACTCTTCAAAGGTAACTTTCGGCTCCTCCCGTGTTATAGGTGCGAACACATCGTATGGGTGGAGCATGTCCAGCCCGAGGGCGCGACGGCGGACGGACCAGTAGCGGTGCCACACCGGCAATTTGCGCCTGGCCGTATCGAGCATATTGTCATAGACCTGTCGTGGTATGAAGCCATGCTGCAGAGTGGCTTCCAGGGCTGAGGGGTAATTATGGACCCGTGCATAGAGCACATCGCGCTTCACACCACCTGATAGCAGGCTCGCATAGGTATTCTTGTTGGTCAGATAGCCGTCTGCGTACTGCTCCCAGGCCGTACGACGGACATTTATGTCGGGGTCACGGAGCAGTGCCCCCAGGGTGCCGCCGGCTACCTCAAGGTCCCCATCCTGCGTTTGCACCATGCCATACTTGGTATCAGCGTCAGCGAGGAAGGCGTGGGCGGTTCTTGGAGTATCGAGGGCATCGGAAGCCATTGCAAGCACCTGTTCAACCTCCGCCGAGCGAACATGCCCTTCGCGTGTGCGGAGGCTCCTGAAGTAATGCCTGTAGGGCTCGAGCCCCGGTTCGTCCTTAATAAACTGTTCGATACGCTCCTGCGAGATATTCAGGATCTCCGGTTCAGAGAAAGAAGTGGCTGCTGCAAAATTCGTATATACGCTGCGGGCCTGGTCACGTAGCGCGGTGGCATCCTGATTGGCCGTGTCACTGTCGCTCAGCATAGTAGAATAGACGAAAAGCTTAGAGACAGGTATGGCTACACTCTCAAACTCCTGAAAGTACTCGAGAAGTTTACCGGCCGACTCGCCCAGGTGACCTTTGTATGCAGAGAAACGAGGTATAGACTTTTCGACCTCTGTAGCGGTAGATTGCCACGAGTCGTTGCTGGGGAAGATAGAGCCGAGGTTCCAGGTATATTTCTCTTCCAGTTCACTGCGTTTGGGTAGTGTGACTGCCATTGAGGCTCCTCCATGTTGATAGTAGTTAGGTATTTATCTTATATGTAAGGCGGCTTGTCAAGCACTATTCCAGCGGCCGATACTTGGATCAATATCTCTCCGGCAAACCAGGCAACGACCAAAAGGGTGTACAAGTGGATGTTTTTCGTGGATAAAGAGTGTTCTGTGTGTATAAAGGATGAGCACAGGGTGCGAAATCGAGGACGCTGCATCCACAACTCTGTGCAGGGTCGAGCGCATAAGGATGTGTAGAAGCAAGCTCATTTGCACACAGCCCTGACCACGGTGTGGAGAAAGCAAGAAACAGGTGTACAAGATACGGGGCTTTGTACACTGGAGTCCAGGCAGAAAAATGGCGTTCCCAGACGCAATTCAGTGCCTTATACACCGATACACATCCACTACTACATACGTCTGCGAAAAATATATATTTAAATATTAATGAGTAACGTTCTAGAAGACCGGCTTGACGTGTAACCAGGGATTTGCACAAGAACCGGCTTCGCCAAACAAGCAGCCACGAAGGGCTTCTGCCTGCTTAAGAAAAGCTCTCAGGGCA
Source organism: Chloroflexota bacterium (assembly GCA_030945985.1). Taxonomy (GTDB): domain Bacteria; phylum Chloroflexota; class Chloroflexia; order QHBQ01; family JADMIH01; genus JADMIH01. The sequence continues at coordinate 5,574 of JALYYZ010000002.1, read as the reverse complement.
TTAGCTCTGCGTGACCCCGCGGTGGTTTGCACCTTTGCACCCATTTATCCACAAACCGGAGCAGGGTGCTATAATGATGGCAATACAAAGGGCATCTGTATATGTGTCATAGCGATTGTTGTCCTATCGAGGCATCAATTAAGCTACTAGCAAGGGGAGACGTGGTAAAGATGAAAGTATCTCTATTGCAAGAGAACCTGCATAAGGGTCTGCAGACGGTCGGCAAGGCTGTAGCTAATAAAACTACACTGCCTGTGCTGAACAATATCTTGATCGCCACAGAGGGCGGACGGCTGAAGCTGACGGCCACCAACCTTGAGGTAGGTATAACTAATTGGATCGGCTGTCAGGTAGAAGAGGAAGGCGCTATTACGGTGCCCGCTCGTTTATTGATCGATTTTGTCTCCTCGTTGCCGAACGATCGCATCAACATGAGTCTGGACGAGAAGACGCGCACTCTGAACCTGAAGTGTGCAAGGTATGAGGCGAATATAAAAGGCATTTCTGCGGAGGAGTTTCCGATAATTCCCGAGGTGAGCGAGAAGCCTGTAGCGCGTATACCTGCTCCACTGCTCAAGGAGATGATAAACCAGGTGGCGTTCGCAGCCTCCGGTGACGATAGCCGCCCTGTACTGGCCGGTGTCTACATGCAGATTGAAGGACGCGAAATGACGCTTGCAGCGGCGGACGGTTTTCGTCTGGCGCGTAGGGTGACCCAGCTTAGCGATCCGGTGGACACCGTGGTAAAGCTGATTATCCCGTCAAAGTCGATGGTGGAATTAGCCAGAGCACTACCGGACGATGAAGGCGAGGACGCGGAACCTGTCAGTATCGTGATCACTCAGGGGCGCAATCAAGTACTCTTCAGGCACGATAGTCTGGAAGTAACGTCAAGGCTTGTGGAAGGCAATTATGTAGACATAGGCCGCGTCATACCAACCGACTGGGCCACCCGAACCGTGGTGCCGACTTCTGAGCTGCTGAAGGCCGCCCGTATTGCTTCCATGTTCGCCAAAGACTCAGCGAACATTGTAAGGCTTCAGGTTGAACCGGGCGTTGATTTAACGCCGGGAATAATGACCCTGTCAGCTAATGCAGCCGAAGTTGGCGACAATGTTTCGCAACTCGACTGCTCAGTGGACGGGGAAGCAGGACAGATAGCGCTGAATGGGCGTTTCTTGATGGACGTGTTAGGCGTTGTAGGCACCTCCCAGGTGGCTATCGAGACGAAGACGTACCAATCGCCCGCAGTGGTCAAGCCGGTCGGCGAGGATGGTTATTTGCATGTGGTGATGCCGATGTACCTACCCAATAGGTAGAGCAAGCAAACAAACTGAACAGATGGTCGTTCTACAGAGGGGATGTTTCACGTGAAACATCCCCTCTGTTCTATACGGGCGATGACGCTTGCCACCCAGAGCCCGAAACCACGAATGCGCCACTTGATCGCATGGAACTCCACCGCCCGGGCATGGTCGCGCAGGGCGCTTGCCCGGCTTCCACTGTTCGGATATAATGCATCAGTGCCGCGCTCCGTGTAGCGTGTACTCCATTCTACATCAGGAGGACTAACCGTATGGGACGTTGGCTAAGACGCCTGCTCATTCTAGGAATAATTGCCGCAGTGGCCGGCTTTGTGGCTTCACGCCTTATGGGCAGCGAAGAGGACGATTTTGACGACTTCGATGACATCGAAGCGGGGCTTGACTTTCAGGAGACCCCGGTGGAGATCGATGTACCTGCCCAGGAGACATCTCCCACCTCCACTGAGGTGACCCAAAGCGCAAGCAGCTCATCAAACGCATCGGACAATGTGGCCCCTACAACCGTGGAAGTGGACAGCAGTGCTGCCCAGAGTAGCGCTTTGCAGGCTGCCCCTTCCGGTAATGGCTCACAACCACCACAATCGCTGCAACCATCACAGCCATCACGAAGTACCAGCACCGTGGCGAGCACCGGTGCCCTCACAGAGGACGAAGTGGATGGCGCAGGCAATGGACGAAATACAACTAATGAGAGTAGCGACAAGCTCACCGAGATCAAGGGTATCGGCCCTGCGTACGAAGCTCGTCTGGAGGCCGTGGGTATCACCAGTTTCGAGGAGCTTACCAAAGTAGACCCCGAAGAGCTTGCGGGTCAGATCGGCGTGATAGGCGGTGCGCAAGAAGTTGAGGGCTGGATCGAACAGGCACAGCATATATCTACCGGAGATGAAGCTGAGGACCCGGGCGATACAGGTAAATCCAATCACCATTCTAATAGCGAAGGTGGACAGCAGTAAGCAGTATGTTGACTGCCGGCGGCGTGACAGTTGCCTGAAGCATCTGCGGCTCCGCGACGCATGCTGCGCACCAGGCTTATGGGCGTGCTGCGGGTCTTTATAGCCTCGCTGCCAACACCTGCCGGCTACTTCCTGGCGGATCGTCTTGGCGATGTAGGGTTCAGGGTCGCACGTAGATCGCGCCTTGCCGCCATCAGCAACATGCGCCATGTGCTGGGGCCTGTTAGCATGCCTGACCTCAAATGGGCTGTGCGCCAGGTCTTCCACAATGTTACGCGCAGTTATTACGATCTTTGCCGTGCTCCTAGCCTGACTGATGCCGAGATCGACAAACTGGTCGACTTTGACGAGGCGGGTTGGGAGCGAGTGGCTCAGTTGCACAGGGAGGGGCGAGGCGTAATCCTTGTCTCCGGCCACTTCGGCGCTTTTGATGAGATCACTCAGGTAATTACGCGACACGGCGTACCCATCACCGTCCTCGTAGCCAAAATGAAGCCGGCATGGCTTTCGGACTTCATCACCGACTTACGAGCGGCACGTGGTCTACATACGCTGCTTGTTGACGACGAGGAAGGCCGAGGAACCAACCTCGGGGCACTCAAGAAGAGTATGACCATTCTGCGCAGTGGGGAGGTGCTGGGTGTCGTCGCTGACCGGAACATGGAGCAGCAGGGTGTGCATATACCCTTCTTCGGGTATGAGACCGTCGTTGCTCCCGGCGTAGCCAAGATGGCGCTTCGCACGCGCGCGGCTGTAGTGGTAAGCTTCTGCACACGACTCCCCGGAGGCAGATACAGCGTGATTTTCGATGAGCCCATCGAGCCGGTAGGTTCTGCCTCCAACGAAGAAGATATACGCAATCTACTGATGAAGATATTTGCTCGCTTCGAGTACCACATTGGGCGCACTCCTGAGCAGTGGATACTGCTGCAGCCCGTTTGGCCCCTGCGAGCCCACTAGGCCTGCTGCCCGCTCAGGCTGCGGCGGCACGGGCGCTGCGCGTAAAGTGTAACATCTCGAACTATGGCAAACTTTATCACTGTTGCTCGTGTGGTACTTCTGCTGATAACCGTCGGGTTCATCTACCTGAGCCTGCCGCACGGCGAGACGTCCGCGCAGCCGGTGTGGGCTGTTGTGTCAGCCGTACTGACCCTCATCGTATTCTTAGGCGATGCCATCGATGGCGTGGTTGCTCGCGCTCGCAATGAGGTAAATGACCTGGGCGCCGTTATCGACATCGCTGGAGATCGTATCGTTGAGAACGTCTACTGGGTTGTCTTCGCGCACCTGGGTATGCTTTCGGTTTGGTTTCCCCTCATCATGTTGGTGAGGTCTTTCTTTGTGGACGCGTTCAGGTCGCTGGCACTTACCCAGGGCAAGACTCCATTTGGTGAAAAGACCATGATGGTCTCCAGCTTGGGTAAATGGTTGGCAGCCTCAAGGTTCAACAGGGCCGTATATGGCGGCGCTAAGGTTGTTACCTTTATCTGGTTGCTACTAGAATTAGCATTAAGTGAATTACCTGCGAGCACAGCCTGGGCCCAGGGACTTATAAAAAACCTCGGCATGGTTCAGGTACTTGGCACATGCCTTGCCCTGTTCACTCTGCTGTATGCTCTGGCCCGTGGCGCCGTTGTCGTCTGGGACAGCCGTCGTTTGTTCCGGGCGTGACAACGCTACCGTTCTAATAGCCGGCTACTCAGCACTATTTTCTGATATCCTTTGTTCTTTTTCTTGAGCGGAGATAATAATGGCAGGTTCCGGTGGGTCAGCAGAAGAAACCAGCGTCATCAACATAGAGTCCCCACAGATTGTGGCGGCAGTATTCGATGTGGATAGAACGCTCGTGCCCGTAACAACCACAGAGCGTATTTTTATTCGCTACCTGGTAAGGCATAGGGTTCTCAGGATCAGCGCCGTGGTGCGAACCGCTCTCTTTATCCTGGGTAATATAGGCAAGACATCTCCTTTCGAGGCGATAAGACGACAGCGCGCCTATCTCGCCGGGCAGCCATATGAGCAGACCAAGAAACTAGCACAACGATGCTTCGAGACCGATATCAAGCCTCGGATCTCCGCAGCCGGCATAGAGGCCATAAAGTCACACAAAAAGCAGGGGCATGTAGTGATTTTGCTCTCCGGCTCGCTCGACTTCCTGCTGGAGCCCATGTCACGTTACCTGGGTGCAGACCATCTGCTCGCCGCCAAAATGGAGGTCGTGCAAGGCAAGCTGACGGGCCGCATTGTAGGAGACTACCCTTATGGCAGCTTTAAGGCAGCTATTATGCGCCACTTCTCTGAGGAGCATGGGCTAGACTTCACTAACTCTTTCGCCTATGCCGACCATCATACAGACCACGAAGTGCTGAGTCTGTTCGGCAATCCTGTGGTCATCAATGCTAAGGAGAAGATGCAACGCATTGCCCAAAGCGAGGGTTGGACGATGAAGGACTTCTCCTGAGCCCTTATAGCCGAAGATAGTTAGTGCTCAAAGCTACTCTGGCGTCTTAACGAGAAAGTGGAGGTGAAATGATCGGTAATACCAACAGACCTGTGCTCATTGCTCACAGGGGAGGCGCGGCAGAGGCGCCTGAGAATACCCTTGCCTCTTTCCGCCATGCTATTGGGCTCGGATGCAAGCTAGTTGAGCTAGATGTTCAGATGACAAGCGATGGAGAACTGGTCGTTATACACGATGAATCCGTTGATAGGACCACAAACGGTCATGGCGCCGTTCAGAGTATGAGCTTCGCGGAATTACGCACGCTTGATGCAGGTGTGAAGTTCTCCGAGAGCTTCCGGGGTGAGAAGATACCTACCCTTCGTGAGGTGCTTGAATTATGCACGGATACTGGCGTGGGCGTTGTGGTCGAGCTAAAGGCTACAGACCTGAACCCAGGCATTGACGAGAAGGTGGTGGCGCTGATCGGTGAGATGTGGCTGCGCGGTGCTGAAAACATATGGTGTATTTCGTTTTACCACGATACTATCAGGCGAATACGCGCCCTGGATTCCACATTGCCTCTGGGCTATTTATACATGCCCGACGTGCAAGACTTTTCGGAAGCCGATGATATTGTGCAAGCTGTCTGCCCCTATTATAGATCGGCTCTGGCCCACCCTGAACAGGTGGATGCTGCACACAAGAGTGGCAAGTTTGTCTTCGTCTATACGGTGAATAGTCAAGACGAGATGAACATGCTGGCCGAGATCGGTGTCGATGGCCTGGTGAGCGACACGCCGTCTACACTCATGACACAAGACAAGTGAGTCCAGATATTGCTATTATTTGT
>JALYYZ010000421.1 GCA_030945985.1 Chloroflexota bacterium | reverse complement strand
CGCACGGGTTGCGTAACATCGTGTCATACAGTCTAACTCTTGTTTAGCACGCTTTTTACCGTCGAAGGGTTAAAGCAGTTTACGCTGTCTAAATTGACCAGATACGGCTCTCCATGCTATAATAGATGGTGCTATGTGCGCTGCTGAGGAATGCGGTGAGAAATGAATGGAGGTTTGTCTGGTATGTTGGACCCGAAGATTTTAACCGGATCTCCGCGCGCGGAGCTGTTGAAGCATATACAACTTTCCGGTTCATCCTCTATCAAGGAACTTGAGGCCGGTATGGGAGTTACCACCACGGCCGTTCGTGAGCAGGTGGCTCACCTGTTGCACGAGGGTTTCATTCAAGCGACTCGTGTTCGGGGCGAGGTCGGCAGGCCATACTACGTTTATTCTTTAACTTCAAAGGCCCAGGACCTCTTTCCTAAGAGCTATGCCACGCTGGCTCACTTTCTCCTTGAAGAGACCCTTGCGATGTACGGGCGCGAGGGTTTGCGCCAGTTGCTAAACCGAGTTAGCCGCCGCATTGGTGAGACGTTAGAGCCTGCTACCCTGGGTAAAGAGCTGTCACAGAAGCTTCTCGGCCTGGTCGCATTGCTTGGCGAGGCGGGTGTAGAGGTTTCGATGCAGCCTATGCAAGACGAGCACGACAACTTTGTCTTCAAGACGCATAGTTGCCCCTATTTTGAGGTTGCCCAGGAGCACAGGGAGATCTGTGATATGGAAGAGGAGATGTTGGGTGATCTCATGGGACCTGGCGTGGCGGTGAAGCTAGGCAACCGTATTGTTGATGGTAGTTGTAGCTGTGACTTCCATGTCAGTCGAGTTGAGCAACCATCAGGCAGGATTGGTGGCGGGATTGGTAATGTAACGTCTGTCGGTATACCTGAATAGTTCGCATATGGTTGAGTAGACATGGCCCGCTTTTGGGCATGGCACAGAATTCAGCGCATATTATGAGGAGGCAGTAAGAGAGAATGGCAAACAATATCGAAGGCAGTGTAGCGGTGGCCGAGGGCGTACGTCCCGGCACAGGCGAGGGCCTGGTAATAAAAGACTTGCATGTATCTGTACAAGGCAATGAGATAATCAAAGGTCTGGACCTGACTATACGAGAGGGCGAAGTGCATGCGTTGATGGGACCCAATGGTTCCGGCAAGTCGACGCTGGTAAATGCCCTCATGGGCAACCCGAACTACCAGATAACGGCGGGCACCGCCACACTAGATGGTGAAGACCTGCTTGGTCTGCCTCCGGATGAGCGGGCCAAGGTTGGCCTCTTTCTTGGCTTCCAATACCCCTCCTCGATCCCCGGTGTGAGTGTGGCTAACTTCATCCGTACCGCGCTAATTTCTAAGACCAAGCCACGGGCGCGCAACGAGCAGCAGCTTCTCAGTGAAAGTGGCGATGTGCGTCGTGATACCGTGGCTTCGCCGAGTGGACTGGAACAGCCTACTTACGTGGGGCGTGCAGGGGTTGTCCGCAGCAGTAATCCTGCCGTCAAGGAGTTTCGCAAGAACCTGCGCTCGAAATTGGCTCTCTTGAAGATGGACGAGAGTTTTATCACGCGCTATGTGAACGATGGCTTCTCGGGCGGCGAGAAGAAGCGTCTAGAAGTGCTTCAGATGGCGATGCTGACCCCGAAGATTGCAATGCTGGACGAACCCGACTCCGGTCTCGACATCGACGCCGTACGAGTGGTAGCTGAGGGTATCGAGAGCCTGCGTGGCCCCCAACTGGGTGTGCTACTGGTTACTCACTACCAGCGCATCCTCAACTACGTGAAGCCGAACTTCGTGCATGTCATGGTCAGAGGACATATCGTCCGTTCGGGTGGACCTGAGCTTGCTCAGGAGCTCGAAAGCCAGGGTTACGAATGGCTGCTCAAGGACTACATAGACGATGAAGTAGTGCAGGCGCACCTCGCAGACGGGCAAGGAGATGAGAATGACAACGCCTAGTCTTGTCGAGCCTCGCGCCGAGGACATTCAGTTGCCTGCTGGTCTCAACCGCGAAGCTGTTTTGGCCCTGATCGAGCGCAATAATGACCCTGATTGGCTGCGCGAGTCGAGGCTGGCCGGTTGGCAGGCGTTCGAGGATTTGCCTTTGCCGCGGTGGACCAAAGGCATTGCGCAGTGGTGGACAACGGACGTCAGCAAGCTTGACCTCGATATGATGCTGCCTTACGTGCCCGCTAACCGCACTCTTGATGAGGCCAAAGGCCAAAGGGCGTTATCGGGTGAAACGGATGCGGAGGCAAGCCTGCTTGTGCAAAGCAACTCCGAAGTGGCGTACCTCTCGGTGACGGACGCTGTGAAGGCGCAGGGGGTCATTTTCTCCTCGCTTGAGACGGCCGTACACACTCACCCCGAATTGGTCGAGCGATACCTGCATAAGTTGGTAGCACCCAACACCGATAAGTTCGCAGCTTTGCACACTGCTCTCTGGAGTGGCGGCGTTTTCCTCTATGTGCCCGAGGGCGTAGAGGTTGAGCTTCCTGTCCACACCATATACCGGTTGGACACCCCTGGCGCTGTTGCGCTGGGACATACCCTCATTGTGGCTGAGCGCAACTCCAGTGTGCGCTACATAGAGGAGTTCCACTCAGAAAGCCACAAAGGTCAGGCTCTCCACTCGGGTGTTGTCGAGGTTGCTGTTGGCGAGGGCGCCAAGGTAGAATTCACCTCTATGCAGGAGTGGGCGCGCAATGTCTACTCTTTCGCCACTCGCTATGCTTCAGTCGAGCGCGACGGCTTGATGCATTGGGTCATAGGCGAGGTAGGTGCCGATCTGCTCAAGGCACATGCCGAGACGCAGCTTGTAGGCCCCGGCGCAAAGACGCTCACTCGTGGCATCGCCTTTGCCGATAGCAGCCAGCACTTCGACAATACATCCAACACTCGCCACGCCGCTGTCGGCACATATGGAGATATACTCTTCAAAGGTGCTGTGCGTGATGTTGCTCGCCTCGGATTTGAGGGCATCATCAAGGTGGATAAGGGTGCGCAGCGTACCGACTCCTATCTTTCTATGCATACCCTCTTTCTGAGCGAGGGTGCTAAGGCGAACTCTATCCCAGGCCTGGAGATCCTGGCCGATGATGTAAAGTGCTCTCATGGCGCGACGGTCGGTACGGTGCAAGAAGAGCAGGTCTTCTACCTTATGAGCCGTGGCATCTCTCGCATCGAGGCAGAAAAGCTGATAGTGGGTGGCTTCTTCGAGCCTGTAATCGAGGAGATGCCCCTGGAGTCAGTGCGGCAGCGCTTGCGTGATATTGTGCAGGAGAAAGTGGGCATGCCCAGGGTTGGTAAAGCGGCCCAGTTGCCCGGCAAGGCATAAAGGTACTAGAGGTGAGATTGGCGTTGATTGCGCCACCGTATAGTTTAGCTGTATACTATATAACGGGCTTCGGAACATGCCCGAAATCGCTGATACTACATATATGAGGAGAGAAGTCATGACAATACCCGAGGCATATAAAGACCTTTTAGATTCAACTGCTCTGGCACATATTGCCACCATCGGCCCTAAGGGAGAGCCGCAGAATAATCCTGTGTGGTTCGGCTGGGACGGCGAGAACGTCCGCTTTAGTCAGACGAAGGGACGTCAGAAGTACCGTAACGTGCAGCACGACCCTCGGATCGCCCTCTCTATCGTCGATCCGCAGAACCCGTACCGCTATCTTGAGATCCGTGGCACTGTAACTAACATCGAAGAAGATCCTGACAACGCTTTTATCGACTCTATGGCCAAGAAGTATATGGGCCAGGAGAAATATCCCTGGCATAACCCTGGCGACCAGCGCGTAGTGATAGTCGTAAATCCTGAGCACACCACAAAGATGGGTGGCTAAGCTATGATGTAAGGAGGCGCAACAGTGTCCACCGTAAATATAGCTGCATCCGACCCGCCAATCATCAAAACACCCTATTCGCCCCACGACGCGATGGGGCCTACAGAAAACGCCGGTGCGCTGGAGCCTGCACGGGTGCGCGCGGATTTTCCGTTGCTCGGTAGGCATATGCACGGCAAGCCGCTGATTTATCTTGACAGCACTGCTACCTCGCAGAAGCCACAAGCAGTGCTCGACGCGATAGACCTGTACTACCGCACGACGAACGCCAACATACACAGGGGCGTGTATGAGCTGAGCGAAGTGGCTACCGAACAGTATGAGAAGGCGCGTGCTAAAATCGCTAGCTTTATAAATGCTCGTAGCAGCCGAGAAGTTATATATACCCGCAACGCTACAGAGTCTATCAACCTGGTGGCAGCGACCTGGGGACGGGCTAACCTCATGGCCGGTGACGTTGTGCTTCTCAGCAAGATGGAGCACCATTCCAACCTGGTCCCATGGATGATGCTTGCAGCGGAACGTGAGATAGAGCTACGCTATTTGGATGTCGATCCTGATGGTAGGCTTGTGCTGGACGGTCTTGAGAAGGCCCTGAAGGGTGCTAAGCTGGTCAGCCTTACCCATATGAGCAATGTGCTCGGTACTATCAACCCAATTGAAGAGATAATAGGCGCAGCCCACAGAACAGGCGCTCTTGTGCTGATCGACGCGGCTCAGAGCGTGCCTCACCTGCCCGTAGATGTGCAGGCTCTTGACGCCGACTTCCTGGCTTTCTCTGCCCACAAGATGTGCGGTCCCACAGGTATCGGTATCCTCTATGGGAAGCGTACCTTGCTGGAAGCTATGCCGCCCTTCATGGGTGGCGGCGACATGATAAGCACAGTGACACTCGATGGCTTCACGCCCAATGAGCTGCCCTGGAAGTTCGAGGCCGGCACACCTGCTATAGCTGAGGCAATTGGTCTCGGTAGAGCGGTAGATTATCTGTCTACCCTGGGCATGCAGAACATCCACCGCTACGAACGGGAATTGGTCGTTTATGCGCTGGAGCAGATAGCAGGCATCCCAGGTGTAAAGGTATACGGCCCAGGGGCAGGCGAACGCGGTGGGGTGGTATCTTTCTCTATCGAAGATATACACCCCCATGATATAGCGACGATCCTCGATGGCGAGGGTGTCTGTATACGTGCAGGGCACCACTGCTGCCAGCCTCTTATGCATCACATGGACGTTCCTGCGCTGGCTCGTGCTTCGTTTTACATCTATACTCTGAAGAGCGATATAGATGCGCTTGTGACCGGCATTCAAAAGGTGAAGGCCATATTCGCATAGCCGCATTCATCACCTGAAAATTAGAACTGGATATTAGAGCGGAAGGCCGGTAGCAATGGACGCAATCTACAAAGAAGAGATTCTTGACCACTACAAGAATCCTCGCAACTATGGGAAGATAGAGAAGCCTAGCATCCACGTCGAGGCTAATAACCCTTTGTGCGGAGACCGGCTCCAAATGGACCTTCTCCTGGAGGATGGAATCGTAAAGGACGTCCGCTTCGAGGGCCGGGGTTGTGCCATTAGCCAGGCATCGGCCTCGATGCTCACTGAAGAAATGCTGGGCAGGAGTCTGGCCGACTTAGCCGGCACCACCCGCCAGGATGTACTCGACAATCTTGGGATCGTGGTGAGCTATGCAAGGCTGAAATGCGCGCTGCTTTCACTTGGTATGCTGAGGCAAGCGGTCACCGAAGCGGGTCTAGCTCTGCCCGTCGCCGGCTCTGATGACGAATAGGCCGGATCTAAAGCTCCTATAATCACCCGGTCACACACTACATAATTGCATAAAGAGTACAAGATCTGCCAATCAGCAGATCTTGTACTCTTTATGCGGTGGCCTCGCAGAACATGCTATGTGCGTACGCCCAAAGGGTGCTACTACTTGTGCAGAATGGTATCCACTGCCTTGATAATCTGGGGGTCCTGGTCCACTGAGTGTTCATACCAGGGCACGTCCATAAGTATGTCGGGCATAAGGCCTTTATCTTCTATACTCGTGCCGTCTGGGCGCAAGAAAGTAGCCTGGGCCAGGGCAAGGCGCGCTCCATAGTCGAGGTCATGGTAGTAGACGGTCTCGGTGTTGCCCGCCGTTGCGGTGCCCAAGATCGTAGCGCGGTGCAGGTCATGCATTGCCACTGCGAAGCGCTCAGACGCGCTCTCGCTGGCTTTGCTTACCAGCACCACAATTGGCTTACTGCGGAGAGCAGCCAAAGTATGCCCTTTAGGCAGGTTGTCGGGTATGCGCTCACTCAGTGTGACCTGGTAGCCGGCCAGCCCACCGTCGTTGAAGAATCCCAGGGCATTGTCCATCTCAAGGAGCAGACCTCCACCGTTTTGCCTCAGATCTATAACCAGCCCGTCCAGGGGACCTTGCTTTGCAAGCTCAGTAATCTCCGCTTTGGCCTCGTCCGTGATGCCGTCAACGTCAAAGCTCGGCAAGTTCAAGTAGACAACGTTAGTGCCCGGCCACCTCCTGCTCTGAGCGTGTATTGCAAAGTTGATTGTGCGGCGCACTATTCTGACATCACGAGGGGGCTTGCCTGGCGTCTCGACCGTAATGATCACTGCAGTGCCCTCCTGGCCTCTTATAAGCCTTGGGGCATCGTCATTTGTCTTGATAGGGATACCGTTAGCTGCGCGTATTATATCGAACGGGAGCAGTCCTGCCTTCTCTGCGGGGCTGCCCGGCACGACGTAGAAGATCCGTACGGCATTGCCTATCTCTTCCGATTGCACACCGATGCCCGACAGCTTCAGATCACCTCGCTCCTGAGCGTCCTCTTCAGCAGTTTGCTCGGGGTTGGTGAAGGATGAATGCTGGTCACCGAGTTTGTCTATCATGTCGGCCATCACCCTGTACATAGCGGTCTCGTCGGGCGCTGCTTTGACCCTGGGGAGATACTCATCATGTACTGACTGCCAGTTGAGCCCCCTGAAGTCTCGGTATATATACTGGTCTCGCACCAGCCTCCATACCTGTTCGAAGAGGCCAACGCGCTGCTCCTGCGAGAGAGGGATCAGCGTAGGTGTAGGCGGCAGGGTAGGACCTGGCGTGACGGGCTCATCGGTGGGCGATGGGCTGGCCTGGGTGGTCCTGGTTACAGGGCTTGCTGTAGCGGCTACTCCTGTCGATGCCTGACCTGTTACAGTAGCCACAGGGGTGAGAGTGCTTGTGGCTTGTTCTGTGGACAGCACAGCAGGCGTCTCTACGTTGAGCACGGTCGGGGAGTACGCCGGCTGGTTCGTCGGAGCAACCGTAGAGATGACGGTTGTATCACTTGGGATCGCGGTGGTCTGGCTCTGTGTCTGTATAGGTGCCGGTGTCTGTATAGGTGTCTGTGTTGGCACTGCCACCGCTGTGGGTGTGGCGGCAACGTCGGACCCCGAGAGTGAGCAGCCTGCTAGGGCAACGATCAACATTAGCACGGCAGCCCCGGACCCGGCTCGAGCTAGCAGGCCCGATTTGTCCATTTTATCTTCCATTTTGAAAAGCTTCATACAGTGAGATTAGCAGTTTTAGCGACCTTGCGTCAAGGGAAATCTGCATCGTTGCGTGGTGCGGTCTGTATCTATCCATGTAGCTGCGGGTTTGCATTTGCAGATAGCTTATAATCTCTTTGTGCTTCTTGTCATCCTTGAATATGAGAGTGGTCACCTTGCGTCGTAAGCCTGGTTCAGCTTTAGCGTCGGGTGTAGCTGCGCTCTTCTGCCTCATCGCCTCTCTCTTTCAGCTCCTTCTCGGCCTGCAAACAGGTGGTGTGCCTCCTGAAACGGTGGTTTTTGGGGTTCTGGCAATAATCTTTGCCTTCCTGTGGTATACGCAACGTTCCAAATTCTAACTGTTTTACGACCCTGTTGATGGTGCGAGCGGCAACTTACGGCAAGGTTGTTTGGGGTGCATGTCACCTCTTGGGCCAACTGCTCCATACTTAACTGAGTGCCTTTGGAACGGTCCTGTGCGTTTGGGCGCTATCGTGTCGATCTGCTAAACAGCAAGACTACCCCCTTCAGTGTGTACGGGCTAAACTTGTCTAAATCCTGACATGCACCATGTTGTTTGCGCGTAATTTGGAGCTTCTGGGCTATCCTGTTATAATCAATAGCTAATATCTCTAAAGTGGAGTGTAGATACATTGAACGTTACTCGTGAAGATCTGCCGGGAAGGCAAGTGGCCCTCACAATTGAACTTGAGGCTGATGTAGTTAGTAAGGCGCTTGATCGCGCCTACCGGCAGATGGTGAACCAGGTCAATATACCTGGCTTTCGCCCTGGCAGGGCACCGCGCCATATAGTTGAAAACTACGTCGGTAAAGAGATGCTTACCGAGCGTGCGGTCAAAAATATCTTGCCCCAGACCGTGCAGGACGCTATTGCCGAGCAGAAGATTGAGGCGATGGACGTGGGCGATGTTGAGATAGTCAGCATGGACCCTTTGCAGGTCCGTGTGGTGGTGGTGCAGCCGCCTACTGTGGAGCTTGGCGACTACAGCTCTATCAAGGTAGAGAAGGAAAAATCGGAGATCACCCAGGAGAAAGTCGATGAGGTGCTCACCGAGCTTCGCCGTGAGAGCGCGCCCTGGAACGAACTCGCGGAGCCGCGACCAATCCAGGAAGGCGACATGGTCTACCTCGACCTCGAAGGCTTCACCACTGAAGGTGCGCTTGAAGAGGCAGCCCGTGAGAACTTCCCTACCCTTGTAGGTGTAGTTCATGGCGGCGTGCCCGTGTCGGTCAACAAGGCCCTTGCCGGCATGTCCGTAGGCGAGGAGAAAGATATAGCTGATACCTTGCCTGACGATTACCCTAACGAGGCGTTGCGCGGGCATGACATCTCTTATCATGTGACGGTACACTCCATAAAGAGCCAGGAACTGCCCGAACTAAACGACGAGTATGCAAAGACGTTGCAGTACGATAGCGTCGATGACCTGCGTCAGGCAGTAGATACCAACCTCAAGAACCGTGCTGAAGAAACAGCTAGTTCTAACCAGTTTAACGAGATCATATCGAAGCTTGTAGAAGGCTCCACAATAGAGGTGCCGCAGGTGATGGTGAATGAAGAGCTGGATGGCATGGTCAAGAGCCTTGAGACCAGGCTAAAAGAGCAACGCCTCAGCCTACGCCAGTACTTCACTTACAACGGCCTAACCGAACAACAATACAGGGAGGCCAACCAGGGCCGAGCTATGCAGCGCGTGATCCAGACCCTGGCTATACAAGAGTTCGCCCGCCGGGAAGGCATATCTGTTGATGAGCCTGAAATCGACCAGGAGATCCAACAGATCATCAGCCAGTTTGAAGGTGATGAGAAGGTAGCAGCCGAGTCGGTCTTCTCCAAGCACGAGGCCCGCCACGATCTTGAGGACCGCATCTTCCAACGTAAAGTCACCGAGAGGCTGGTAGGTATAGCCGAAGGTACTATTGAAGCGGCACCTTACACCCCCGACACCCCGGAGGCCGAGGATGAAGCTGCCACCCAGGAGGCGAGCAGCGAAGGCACATCAGCGAACACTGAAGAAGAGAAGTCTAAAGAAGAGCAGCCTGAAGATGCCGGTGCAGGTGGGAAGGCTGTACCGGAGGAGAGCGCTGTTTCAGATACGTTCGATACCGAGAACGCCGGTGGCGCTGCTGAGCTATTGAACTCCGACGATGCTATACGCTCGCCCTACGAGACAGGCGAGGCCGAAGGTGGCGGCACTCCGGCTGATGCTCCCAGGCTGGAGGGTTCTCCCGACCCTGCGAAATAGGTAGTGTCTGCTGTTCTTTAGAGCTAATGTAGCTCGTAAACAAGCATCTCATCAGGCGACATGGCGTCGAGCACTTCGGGTCGGATGTCGCCTACCCACAGCGGTCCATGATAAAAGACCGGCTGCAGCCCTTGGTAGGCTAATGTCCACTCGCCCAAGCCTGCGAAAATCTTCTTTGTTGCTGCCCAGCTTGCTCCGTAGTTGCTTGCCGATACTACCACATAGCGCACGCCCCAACCTTTGAGCAGCTTGAATGCCTCGCTACTGGGGAAACCCGCCAGTACAGGCTCCACAGCCTTGAAGCCTGGCGGCACAAATGTATCATAGCCGTAAGAGGAAGGGCGCTTGTAAAAGGTGCTCCAATAAAGGGGCCTGCCCGATATTTGCATGGGTATCACTGCTACGGCACCTGCCGGTTGCGCCGCTAACCAGTTCGCCACTTTTGGAGCCTCGGTGCTTGTCAATCCCCACCCGTAGGGTGCGCCCCAGTCGTCGAACAGCACCAGAGCCACCAGGCAACCTGCAAGCAGCGGCTTCCATCTCTGCCACTCTTGCCGCGCGAACAGCCTCGTGAATCCCATGCCGGCCAGGACCGATAAGCAGAGAGTAGTTACTATACCGAAGCGCGCCCAGACGCGCAGGCTGCTAAAGCCTGGCACCCACTGGTAGAGCAGCAGGCCGGGCATTGGTACCATACTGCCTCCGACCTTGACCGTCTCCCCGCCTGCTTTGTGTAGGTAGAGCCCCAGGGAGAGCACGAACATTGCACCCGCAAGCACCGCCCACGGCCATGCATAAGCAGCCTGGAAACCTGCTCCTACTTGCCCTTCGGCCTTTTTGCCCCTGCGCTTGATCCCCATCAGCAATGCCACAGCCGAAAGCAACAGTGCCACCACCCCAGGGTAAACCCCCACCTCGTAGACGTTTTGATCGCTGTACGACTTCATAGCAGCAGGGCCCCATATAGGGTGCAATTCATTGGGCGTAATATAATCCTGCGGGCTCGCGGAACTCTGGTCAGCGTCTGCGGCAGAGTAGTGCATCTGTGTCTCGCGTGCAGCACTTAACTCCACCAACAGGGCTGGCGTAATTACCATGCCTGCTGCAAGGCCAAAGAGCAGCGCCGGCCGGACCAGCCGAAGCCACTGCCCGTCTCTCCGCAAGGTCCACAACCTCAGTACTACATACCCGCCGAGCAACACACCTCCAATCACAGCATAGTACCACGATGCCAATACGTTCAGACCGTAGAGGAGCCCCGTCAGCGCGCCGTCCCGCACCCGCTTCCTGCGCAAAGCTTTCTCGGCGAAGAGCAACGAGAGCGGTATCCACTGTGTGGCGACCAGCGGAAGA
>JALYYZ010000379.1 GCA_030945985.1 Chloroflexota bacterium | reverse complement strand
GGCCAGCGCCGAGGCACAAGCAAGGTCATATCGAGGTCTGGACACCTGCCCAGCGCTGCCACCGGCTTCTGGTACTCAGCAACCACGGCAGCGTGCCATATCCACATAACTCGCAACGGCTTTGCCTCTGTACCCTGGCAGAAGTCCGGCACAGCGCCTGCGTCTTCCCGTGGCGTGGAACCCTCATGGTGATCACTCATATTGCCCTCCCGCACGACGCATAACTGCCGCGTAGAGCCGGCAAGTCTGCTCTGCGGTACGCCTCCAGGTAAAACTCTGGGCGCGGGCTCTGCCACGCTCACGCAGCTCCATACGGAGGGCCTCATCACCCCAGGCGCGTATTATAGCGACAGAAAGAGCAACCTCATCATCGGGCGGCACGAGGATGCCCCCATTGCCAACCACCTCGCTGAGCGAGCCACCACTGGTGGAGATCACAGGGCAGCCAACAGACATAGCCTCCAAAGGGTCGAGCCCAAAGCCTTCGTATATTGAAGGGTAAACAAAGAGCCTGGCCGCCGACATCAGCAGACCTTTATCGCGCTCGCTCACCCTCTCCAGAAAGCGCACCGGGCCGGCATCTCCGTCGAACCCCAGTGAGCGCGCCGCTGACATCACATCAGGGAAGATCCCGCCCGGTTGGGGCACATCCCCGCCTATCGCCAGCACAGGGGGCTCCCCATCCGCCTCCGCAAGCGAATCCACCACCTTGCGCCACGCACGCAAGAGTAGAGGCACACGCTTGCGGCTGTCGAAACCTCCCAGATAAAAGGCATAAGCCTTCGGCAAGCCGAGGCGTGATCGCACCTCCGCCTGCTGCTCGGGCGTATAATCAGGGTGAGGCTCCATGCCGAGATAAACTGTGCGCACGCGTCCCGGCGGTACCCTGAGCAGATTTATAGCGTCACGTCGCGAAGCGTCGCTGTCGGTCACAATAAGGTCTGCACGCCTCGCGCCCGCCGCCGAAAGGCGAAGATATAGCTGCATCGCTAGCCCACCCCGGTAGCCAGGCACCACCCAGGGGATAAGGTCATGAGCAGTAACTACTGTCGGCGTCGTCTTGCGGAAGGGGGCTCCGAGGTACGGAACGTGAAGCAGGTGGACACCCTCGCGTGCGGCCAGACGGGGCACGACAGATTGCTCCCACAGGAGCTTGTCCAGATTGCCACTCCTACCATGTAGAGGGCCGTGCAAAAACTCAGATGAGAGTGGCTGCACTACGCGGCCTGTGGCACCCCCAGGCACGGGCTCGTCAGGGGGAGGGACTTGATTTAACAGCATGAGCATCGAATCAGGAGGCCCGGCATCAGGTGGGAGGTCAAGAAGAGCATCCCACAGGTGGCGCAGATACTGGCCGGAGCCGGTTCGCGGTTGGCCCCAGAAATGGCCGTTGAAAGCGAGGCGCATGCGGCATTATAGCATAATATCCCGCACCCGCTCAGAGCACACTTGAGCCTCTTTACACGCTTGACTGCCCTCTCTGTAGCTGGTATATTGGCCCGACGGACACCCCATGCGGATGCCCTGAGAGTCATGAAAGAGGCGCGGGTGTGGGTGTGCATTTCAGAGAAGATAGGCAAGGGCAGGGGCCGCCGGGCGTTGAGGACGAGCTTACGCAGCACGCCCAAATGCGCGAGGAGAGGGAAGGTGAAATACGCCTATATTTCCGCAACGTGCCCGCAGATAGGGTAGCCAATTATTTCCGGTCATTGGGCGCTCAACTCATCACCCTCATGGCCGAACGCTCGCCAGAGAGTGACACGCCTGCTGAAGCGGAAACATCGGAAGCGGAGCCCAACATGGCTGTGGGCACCCGAAGGAAGCGCAAGCCTGCTCCACATGATCCAGGAGGTGCGCGTACGTCGGGCGAGCTTACAATGCGTTACTTTTTTGCCCTGGGCGAGTTACTTTACACCGTCGACTTAGTGGTTCCCTCTGGAGTGGTTGAGAGCATATCGGCCATATATCCCTCGGCGGGCAGGTTGGAGCGTGAGGCAGCAGAACGCATGGCTGCTGTAATAAGAACATAAATCAAAGAAGAGAGAAATGCAGCAAGCAGCAAGCAAAATAGCAGGTGAAATGGAGACCACATTGGTGCTCGGGCCGCGCCACCCTGCTGTGCCCGCCGGCATGTTGATCAGTCTGAGCCTTGAGCCGCAGCCAGGTATGCTTGGGTGGGGCTCCGGTATCAAGAGTGCGCAGGTAGAGACCGGGCATGGCTATATTGGGCTCGAGGAGTCGGTTGCAGGCGGCATGGAATGGTTGCAGGCCCTCTCGCTGGTTGAAGGACTGTGCGGAGGCTGCGCGCAGGCCAACGCACTTGCGTTCGCACAGGCTACAGAGAGCTTGTTCAACCTCATCGTGCCGCCGAGGGCCTACTACATGCGCATGGTGCAGGTGGAGACTGAGCGCATCGTCTCACACCTGCTGAACGCTGCACAGATGATGGAGGCGCTGAGCTTGCAGGAACGCGGGGCAGCATTACTCGATCTGCGTGAGAAGATGTTGCAAGCATTGCAAGCGTGGAGTGGCGCCCGTATTGCACCGGGCTTGATAACTATAGGTGGTGTGAGCCGCAACACGGATGAAACAGCTTGCAGGGCGCTGGCGCTGGCGGCACGCAACGTTGAGAGGTCGCTCAGAGCGCACGTAGCTTCGGCTATCAACAGCAGAGATATTGCCGCGCGTCTATCAGGACTAGGTACCATCAGGGTACAAGAGGCGATGCTTGGCGGCCTGCGTGGCCCTACAGCGCGGGCTTGCGGCATCGTGATCGACATCCGCTCCAGCTACCCGGTGGGAGCGTACGAAGACGAAGCGGTCACGATCGTTATCCAGCGCGCCGGTGACGCCTTTGCACGTATGGCGGTACGCTTGCTGGAGAGCCTTGAGAGCCTACGAGTTATTGAACAGGCGTTAGACGAACTGCCACCCGGCACTGTGCGCGCACGCGGGAATGTGGAACTACTCGGGACGAGTGGCACGGCTACCAGCCGAGTGGAGGGTCCGCGTGGAGAGATATTCTGCTGGGTAAAGGGCGACCCGAACGGTATTACTAACCTGCACCTGAGCCCCGGCTCCTACCCAGCCGTCGGCGTGTTACCTGGCCTGCTCACAGGTAGCAAACTTGAAGATCTGGAGCCGCTGGTCCTGTCACTTGATATCTGTACGGGCTGCCTGGAGAGGTAGTATGGCGTTGAGGCTAAGGATAAGGACAACAGAGTAGGAGGCCAGGTTCTGATCCGCAATCCCTGATCCCTAATCCGGTTCCTAACCCCTGATCCCCTTTATGATAGCTGCTTTGCTAACATTGTTGATAACAGCCCTGGGTTGCGCCGTCCTCAGCGCTTCTTCGAGGTGGAAACGACTAGCGCGCACGGTGGCACTCACAGGTGTGGCGGTCGCATTGGGGATAAGTCTGTGGCAGGAGGGTCTGAGGGCTTTAGGCCAGGTAATAGTTGCCTGGCCTACCGGATTGGGGTGGCTGGGGCAGAGCCCCTATGCAAGCGACGCCTTCTCGGCGGGCATGGGTAGCTGGTGCCTTCTGCTGGGGGCGGGGCTCTTATATAAGATGGGCATTGGCGAACAAACCGAGGCACCTATGATTGCGGAGGAGGCTCCTCTGCAACTTGCGCTGAGTGTACTTACGCTGGCCGACCTCTACAGCCTCGTCCATCTCGATAATTTGCTCACCTTCGCCGGGCATATGCTTGCGCTGGCGCTGTTGACCTGGGCATATTCTAGCCTCGCGGGGAGTGATGACGACGCGGGTCTGCCACGGCGTAACCTGGCGCTGGGTGCCGGCGCTGTGTTGGTCCTCTGTGCAGCTCTCCTTATCGGCCGCACCACAGGTGGCGTCTACAGCCTGGCAACCGCCGTACCTGGGGCGCTGACCGTCTGGCCGGTCGTGCTGCTGGGGCTTGGTATTCTGCTCTGGCTCGGCTGCATACCCGCAACGGGCTGGAGCTCGAGAGGCATGAATGGTGCGGGAGGGTCCGGGGCTTACAGGGTAATGGTGCAAACGCTTGTGGTAGGGTTGCCCGTGCTTGCTTTGTTGCTCAGAATAGAGGCAGGAATTACCAACGAGGCGACGGCAGGCACAGTTCCACCTGAGTGGACTGCGCTCGCGGGTGCCCTGCAGTGGCTGGGCGGATCAACAGCCCTGGCAGCAGGTGCGGGTTGTCTGGTCTGGGCAGGCTTGCCCAGATGGAGCGCAATGCTGACCGCCTGCACTATGGGGCTGATGCTTTGGGCCGTAAGCCTGGATAGTCCCGATGGTAGGCTGGCTGCCATAGCCATCCTACTCGCGTATGGGGCAGGGAACCTAGGCGTGGAGATGCTGCGAGGCAGCGTTTCGTCTATGCGGAATTACCCGCTAGCTATGTGCATCTTCTCGCGCCTGTGTGTACCACTTACAGCAGGCTTTGTAGGGTTGTGGCTGCTGGTAGGGAGCATTAGTGAGACAAAGCACCCTGCCCTGGCATTGGTGGTGCTGGGATCGACTATACTCGCCGCATGTGGTGGAGTGATTCACGAGGCGATCGGAGAGGCGCATGATAAGGGGCAGAAAGGTCCTGTCTCACTATGGGTGGGCACCGGGATTGCCGCGCTGCTCCTCATCGGTGGGATCGTGCCGGGCTTGTGGCTGCCCCAGGCAGAGTTTATGGCAGGCATCGCAGGGGGTAGTCCTTCCACACATGCAAGCTGGCAGGGTCTCGCGGTCACAGGGGCCACTTCAGGGGCAGGCACAGCACTGCCGCTCGGCTGGATTGGCGCAGGCGCTCTGCTCCTTGTGGGTGCTTTCGTGCTGCTCAGGGCAGGTATTCGCGGCGGATATGTTGAGCAGGCAGGCGTACTGCTACCGACGGCACTGGGCAGGGGAGAGAACTTGCCCGGCGAGTTAAGCCACAAGGGACAGAGCAGCCCGTTAGGTGGCCTGCTGGCAAACCCGCCATCTCCTATCTGGTGGCTGTCGTTGGCATGGCTCGACGCGGGTGTGTGGGGCACAGGTATTCTCATAGGCAGGCTGGTGGGTAGAGGGGGTGTGTTGCTGCGAATAGCCCAGACCCGCCTCTATGTGCCGCTCGTCCTCGTTATAGTGATAGTCGTCCTATTGCTGGGCATGCGATAACCCTCATGCAGCCATTCTTAGTACCGCTATTAGTAGGATTGGGCAGCGCTGGGCTGCTAACTCTGAGAGATGCCAAGTTGTCTCTGCTCGCCTTGCTGGTGCAATGGCTGGGACTTGGCATAGC
>JALYYZ010000354.1 GCA_030945985.1 Chloroflexota bacterium | reverse complement strand
CTTGTGAGCAATATTAGTCGGCCAACTATCAATTATACCAGCTAACCTGAAATAGAGGGTTCAATACCTATTTTAGCGGAACAACGCGCTTACCGAGCGGTCTTCGTGGATGTGCAGCATGGCGTCAGCGAAGAGTTGGGCCACACTGATCACTTCCAGCTTGCTGTTATCATCGTGCCCATCGGCTTGCAGCGGCACGGTATCGGTCACCAGCACGCGAGTAAAAGGCGAGTCTTCCAATATCTCGCGGGTGCCTGGCGCGAACGCTGCGTGGGTGGCGCAGGAGTAGACGGCGCGCGCTCCCCTGTTGAGTAGCATCTCGGCGGCGGCGATAAGGGTGCCTCCGGTCATTATCATGTCGTCTATCAAGAGCGCCGTCTTGCCGCGCACGTCGCCCACCATCTCCACTGCATACGCCTTGTCGGCGGTTGGACGCTGCTTGGCGATCAAGGCGAGGTCGGCGTCGCTGCCGAGTCTCTCGCGCATCTCCATGGCCCAGCCAACGCGTCCCTGGTCCGGTGCCACCACGACGGGGTTAGGCAGATCGAGCTGGCGGCAGCGGTCGGCCAGCAGGCGGCGGCCCTGCAAGTGGTCCACAGGTATGTCGAAGAAGCCCTCTATCGCCGGGGCGTGCAGGTCGCAGGTGAGAACACGGTGGACGCCCGCTACTTGCAACAGGTCGGCGACAAGCTTGGCGGTGATCGGCTCGCGCGAGCGGCTCTTCTTCTCCTGCTTGGCGTAGCCATAATAGGGTATCACTGCGGTAATACGGCTGGCCGAAGCGCGCTTGATGGCGTCGACCATTATCAGCAACTCCATCAGGTGGTGGTTCACAGGGTGGCATGTGGGTTGCACCACAAAGACGTCGGCCCCGCGCACGCTCTCCTCGATGCATACCCTTGTTTCGCCGTTACGATACTGGTTGACCATGGCGGCACCGAGCGGGATGCCCAGGTGGCCGGCAATCGCCTGCGCCAGGGCAGGGTTCGCCGTGCCGGTAAATACCTGCAGCCTATCGGACGTACCCATCAACCCTCCTTCACCTCCTGCGACCCCTCCCCACTTGGAGCGACGCTATCGTACCGCTTCATCACCCTGGCCGGCATGCCCACCACGAGCGAGTTAGCAGGCACATCTTTCGTGACCACGCTGCCCGCCCCCGTATGCGCTCCATCGCCAACCTGCACAGGGGCTCGGAGCATCGTGTCGACGCCCAGGAAGACATCTTTGCCTATAGTTGTGGGGTTCTTCTTTTCACCGTCGTAATTGGCGGTAATCGTACCCGCTCCGATGTTCGTATCCTCGCCGACCTGTGCGTCGCCCATAAAACTCATGTGCCCCATACGCACGCCACGCCCAAGTGTCGACCGGCTCACTTCGGCGAAGTTGCCGAGATGCACGCTTTCACCCAAATGGCTTCTGGGGCGTACGTGGCTGTAGGGGCCGACGGTCACACCGCGATCCAGGGTGCTGCCCTCTATCATGGAGGAGATTACACGGCAGCCTTCACCAAGAGTAGAGTCGATGATATGCGTATTGGGGCCGAGCACACAACCTCGGGCCACCTGTGTGTGCCCCTCTAGTATCACCCCAGGGTAAAGCACGGTGTCGGGTTCCAGATGAACGTCAACGCCCAGGTAGACGCTGTCGGGCATAAGCATCGTCACCCCCGCGTAGAGCCACTGCTGCCGCAGGCGCGCCTGTATTATTGCCTCGGCTTCGGCAAGCTGCGAGCGGCTGTTGATGCCCATCGTCTCTTCAAGCCCGTCGAGAGTAAATGTGACCACTCCCCCACGCTTTGTGGCTGCGGGAGCGTTCCTGGGCGACGGGTTGGCCTTTGCGTGCCTTATAGCCATGCCGACAAGGTCGGTCAGGTAATACTCACCCTGGGAGTTTAGCTCGACCTTGCGCAGGTTCGACCAGAGCCAATCGGAGTCAAATATGTAGACGCCGCTGTTTATCTCGGATATAGCGCGCTGCGTCAGCGATGCTTGCTTTTCCTCAATCACACCCAGGAGGTTGCCTTCGGGGTCACGCACCACCCGCCCGTAGCCCGCAGGGTCCGGAGCAATAGCCGTAAGCATAGTGAGGGTGGCGTGCGCCTGGCGGTGGCGGTTGGCAAGCGCGCTGAGGGTGGCCGAACGAAGCAGAGGAGCGTCGCCGGTACAGATAAGGACGGGACCGTGATAGCCTTTGAGCATCGGCTCGGCCATGAGAGCCGCGTGGCCCGTGCCGAGTTGCTCAGCCTGGAGGGCATATTGTACGGGGAGGGCGTTATCAGGACCGTAGCCGGTGCCAAGCGTCGCCTCCACCTCAGCCGCGCCATGCCCCACGACGAGTACCGTCCTCGAGGGGCTGAGAGGGGCAAGGGCACGCAGCACATGCGCGGCGAGCGGCAGACCGGCCAGGCGGTGCAGCACTTTAGGCTGCTGTGACATCATCCGCTTACCGAGTCCCGCTGCTAAAACTATCGCTGAGAGCTGGTGGCCCTCCATCGTGTCTTCCTCGTCTGCTGCGCTAATGTGTACAAAGTTCAACTTCCAGGTTGGGGTAGCTGCATCCTAGCGCATGAAAGCAACGGTGTCAAGCGGAAATTGAGACTACCCTTGCTAATGAGAGCACCTATCTGCCAGCCTATAATATCGCTGTTCAGCAATTCAGCATACGGACAAAGTAGGCACCTACCATGCTGTGACCCCCACATTGCCTTGCGTACGTGAGCGCTTCCGCATGCTAGTGCAGCTCCCACTAACCTCTTGGGGAGAGAGCGCTTCTTCCCAGGAACAACCAAATCAAAACGCGGCGTGTTTTGATTTGGTTGTTCTACTTTCAAAAGCTAAAAGGTCGCCTGAAGGTGCACCAGGCGTGTGCTAGAACCTTACCAGGAAAGTATTAATAGTTTGATGTTTCTCACATGGGTGAGGAACATCAAATAAACCAGTCAATCTCTAGCTGGTGAGGTACTAGTCATGCACATTACCCAGACCGACAGAGCCTATTGCCGGCTCCTCGCAGTCGAAGGAACCTGCTTAACATGCATATGTTCTCTTTACGTCTGCGGCTGAGGCTAGGCACTTACCCCTGTCTCTGCTACAATAGTGGCACCTGGCGGCATTCTGTACACGGTCCGTGAGGAGGCATATAAAACAAGGAGGAAATCTAAGATGAAAGTTATGGAAAAATTAGAGAAAGGGAGGGCATTGCTGGCACTGTCCATCATCGTGCCCGGCATGCTGCTCGCAGGTTGCGGCACAATCGCCGCTACCCCAACAGTCAACACGCCTGCCACCCCCACGGTCGCCATGGCGGCTGCAACCGACACGACGGTAATGGCCGCGCCTACCAACACAGCAGGCACCGCCATGATGACACCTTCGGTGGGTGATATGACGACCCCCACCACATCTGGAGGCATGATGGGCACGCCTACAGACGCTGGGATGATGGGCACGCCGACAGGGAGTGCCATGATGACCCCTGGCGCTATGATGTCTCCTACGGGTGGTGCCATGATGACGCCGGGCGCTATGATGTCTCCTACGGTAGGCAGCATGATGACACCAGGCGTTATGGGCACAGGCACTCCGGCCGCATCGGGTGGAGTTACGGCTCCGAATGCCACACCTGTATCTACCTGGAAATCGGGTGCGCACGCCAAGAGCGTGCCTGCTCCCTCCAAGTTGGTGTCCGCCGGCACGCTCACGGTAGGCAGTGACGCGAGCTATCCACCCCAGGAGTATATCGATTCGAGCGGCAAAGCCGTGGGCCTCGATATCGATATAGCCGAGGAGATAGCCAGCCGCCTGGGCCTTACCCTAAAGGTGACTAATTTCAAGTTCGATGACATTATCCCAGCGCTTAACGCCAGCCAGTTCGACATAATTGTCTCTGCTATGACCATCACCGACGAGCGCAAGAAGGTTGTCAGCTTCGTTCCCTACCTCGATGCGGGGCAGGCCGTACTCGTAGCCAAGGGCAATCCCAAGGGGATCAAGACGCTGGACGACCTCTCAGGCAAAACGGCAGCTACCGAGCAAGGCACAGTAGAGGAGCAGACGCTTAAGGACCTCAATGCCAAGCTGGGGGCTGCCAAGAAGCCGCTCGTGACGGTGCTCGTCTACCAGACCGATACCGACGCTGTAGACCAGCTTCGCATAGGCCGCGCCGACGCTACCCTGCACGATTCTCCGGTGGCCGCTTACTATGCTACCCTCAACCCGGACAAGTTCGAGGCTGCTATCCCCGATTTCGCCTCAGCATCCGAGGGTATAGCTGTCAAGACGGATAATACTGATATGCTCGCCTCGATCAACAAAGCGATGGCCGCCATGAAAGCCGACGGTAGCCTGGACGCCATCAAGGGCAAGTGGGGAGTCAAGTAAACTCAAGTAACTAGCTAACATCAGAGTCGGATGCCGAGCAGAAATAAGCCCTCAGCATCGGGCTCTGATTACATAACTCTGGACGGTCACTATGGATTGGGGCTTTATTCCGCAACACTTCTTCGACAGCACGCTGATTGAAGGGGCCAAGATGACCATATTCCTGTCGGTAGTCTCACAAATTGTGGGCATCCTGCTGGGACTTGTGGCTGCCCTCTTTAAGTTGAGCAAGAACCCTCTGCTCAACGCGATTGCCGGCTTCTACATCTGGCTGTTCAGGGGCACACCCCTGCTGGTACAGCTCACCGTCTTTGCCACAGGTCTCTACCAGATAGGCATACACCTGGGCCTGCTTGAGGCCGCCCTGCTTGCTTTGAGCATAAACGAGGGTGCCTACATGGCCGAGATCATCCGAGCAGGCATCCAGAGCGTTGACCCAGGCCAGGCTGAGGCCGCCAAGTCTCTGGGCATGAGCAGCGGGCTGGCGATGAGGCGCATAATATTGCCCCAGGCCGCCCGCGTGATCCTCCCACCTACAGGTAACGAGTTCAATAATATGCTCAAAAGCTCGTCACTCGCCTCCGTGATCAGCGTGGGCGAGCTATTGCAGCATGCCGGCGACCTCAACCACCTCTACTTTCGCACCCTGGAAACCTTCACTATCATCTCTTGCTATTACCTGGCTATGACCACTCTGGTCGCCTGGGGCCAGGGTTGGCTGGAGAACCGCCTGGGCGAGCGCAAGTCACAGAGTGCTCCACCCACTTTCTGGACCCGTATGAGGGGCAACATCCTCAGTACTAGAGGAATGTCTGGACGCGCGTAAAGGGTAACGCCCACAGCACAAAAGGAGCAAATATGGTCGCTAATCCGGGAGCAGCACTGAACGTCTCGTCAGATCCGGGCGCGATCGTCGTAGCCGAGGATGTACACAAGAAGTTCGGTCGGACAGAAGTGCTGAGAGGCATCAGCCTGAAAGTGCAGCCTGCGGAAACAGTAGTGCTCATCGGTCCCTCGGGTTCGGGTAAGACCACCTTTCTGCGCTGTATCAACCACCTGGAGAAGATAGACGGCGGATGCATCTACGTTGGCAACCAGCTTATCGGCTACCGTAAGCAAGGCGATCACATGGTAGAGGATACCGAGCGCAACGTCTGTGCGCAACGAGCCCGCATCGGGATGGTTTTCCAGCGCTTCAACCTCT
>JALYYZ010000361.1 GCA_030945985.1 Chloroflexota bacterium | reverse complement strand
GCCCCTAGTGATGCTTCATGGGCCTTTTAGCCTTTGGAAGAAAGACAAGAAAATATGACCCTCATGTCATATTTGTTTGTCTTTGGAAACCGGTCCACTTTCCCCAAGAGACCCATGAAGCTGCACTGGGCCACGGTGCTGCGGTGAAGCGATAAACGGTTGTTACGCCTATAGAGTACAATAGAAAAATAGAGCGCTGACGAGAATTCAGAACTGGAGCTGGTAAATAGAATGGATAAAGAGGCAAAACTGAACCTTACCCACCTGGTGCGGCGCGCAACGTCCCCAGGCACCGAAGAAACTAAGGGACCCGGTATTCTCCTGCTGCATGGCAGGGGTGCTGATGAAGCCGACCTCATGGGACTGGCAGCGGCCCTCGATCCTCGACTGACCGTTGTTAGCCCCAGGGCCCCTTTTCGCCTGGGACCGGGTTTCGCCTGGTATGGCATGTCCGAAGTTGGCAAGCCGGACGACACCATGAATACAAGTCTTACAGAGTTGCGTCGCTTCATCACAGGCGTGTTGCCTGCATATAATATTGCGCCCGACCGGCTCTTCCTGATGGGCTTCAGCCAGGGCGCGGTCATGTCCTCCGCAGTAGCGTTAACTATGCCCGAGGCTATACAAGGTGTAGTGATGCACAGTGGTTACATACCTGTCAACTCGGGGCTGGAGTTCCGCGTGGAAGAGGCGGTGGGCAAGCCTTTCTTTGTAGCCCATGGGATTTATGACCAGGTTATTCCGATAAAGTTCGGACGCCAGTCGTACGCTTACCTAACGTCAATCGATGCACGCACCACATACCAGGAGTATCCCATCGCCCACAGCATAAGCGAGGAGAGCCTGTATGACTTCTCAGAATGGCTAACCAGGGAGCTGGATTCACAGAGCGGGCAAGGGGACCAGGATCAAACAGCGTGAGTAACTTGTACCTCACCAGCTAAATAGTGACTGTTTTGTTGCATAAATGCTCACCTCCGGTGAGCATTTATGCAACTGCTTATACTTTGCTGGTGAGGTACTTGTGCAGCTTCCAGCGACCTTTCAACAACTATAAACTCGCTCGTGAGGGCTAACCTCTGTGCCTAGCTCGCTCAGGGTACTCTCAAGAGCATCCAGCACGATCCTCATATCGGCGTCCTCGACAAAGCCCATGTGCCCGATCCGCACTATGCGCTCCTTGAGCGCGTCTTGTCCGGCCGCTATTATCACCCCACGGGCATTCATCCCTTCGACCACACGGCTTGCAGGAAGCCCCGGAGGCATGAGCAGCGCCGTGACAGTGCGAGAGGCTATGCTATCGGCGGCAAGGGCTTGCAGACCCATGCGCCGCGCCTCTTGCCGTACCATATTCCTCAAGCGCTCGTGACGCGCGAAGACTGCAGGCATACCTTCGTCCATCATCCTGGTAAGCGACGCCTGCAAAGCATAAAGGAGAGATACCGCTGGCGTATATGGCGTCTCCCAGCGGGTCAGAAATTTCTTAGCATCGGCAAAGTCCCAGTAAAAGCGAGGGAGCCTGGCATCTCGGCTCGCCCTCCAGGCACGCTCGCTAACGGAGAGCATGGTAAGACCGGGAGGCGCCATCCAGGCTTTCTGCGAGGCGGTAATCGCTACGTCGATGCCCCACCTGTCGACAGGTATATCGGCGGCGCCAAGCGAAGAAATAGCATCCACCAGCAACAATGGCGGCTCAGTCTTAGTGGCATGCTCCCGTAAGATGCGCGCTACCTCTTCAACATCGTTTTGTACGCCTGTGGATGTCTCGTTGTGAGTAACCAGCACACCTTTGACGTCAGGGGTCTGCATCAGCACACGTCGAAGCGAATTAAGATCGGCGGCTTCTCCCACTGATGAGCGTATCACAGTAACTTGCAAACCAAACCTGGTTGCTATCTCGGCATAGCGGTCACCGAAGGTGCCTACCACGAGCGATATCACCCTGTCTCCAGAAGAAAAGAGGTTTGATATAGAAGCTTCAAGCCCTCCGGTACCGGCACCTGGAAAGACCAGCACATCACCTGAGGTCTGAAAGCAGTGCTGGAGCCGCAAGGTGACGTCCTCCATCAGCAAATGGAACTCCGCACCCCGGTGGCTGATCATCTGGCGGGCGCCTGCCTCGAGCACCTCATCAGGCAGAGGCGTGGGACCAGGTATTCTCAGTTGGCGCTGCTTTAGTTGCATATTCCCTCCATGCAGAACTTCTTGAGCCGGCTAAAGAATGAACGATACTCAGGACGATAGTCGGCGGTACCTTCGCGCATGAGCACCGACAGCGCCTTTACCACGAGTGGTCTGAAGCGTGGCTCATTGAGCAGCCGGATGCATCCGTCCATGCCTGCAGCCATTACCAGCAAAGGCGCGAGGCTTTCCGCATGCAGGTAGACCGGCGCAACGTCATGCACAGCCCCGCGCTTCTCTACGCCACCATAGCCGACAAATAGTTCCACATCGGCCAGTACCTCGGCGTCTGATGCACCATCGCCTGTGAAAAGAGATGCGCCGGCGTCGGGTAGCGACCTCAGTACCTCGCTCTTGCCGCCCGTCCTGCACAGCGGGTTAGTCTCATCAAAGCCCAGGTAGGAGCCATCGTCCGCAAAGAACAGTTCGTTAGCGTGTAGATGCGAAGAGGGCACACCCAGCTTGCGAGCCAGGGGCAGCAGAGCGTCTCTGTAGCCACCAGACACCAGACACACCTCGATGCCTAGAAAGCGCAGCGCTGCGGCAACAGGCACGGCGTCTTCTACAAGAGTAGCCACATAGAGGTTGCCCAGGGCGGCAAGCTGCTGCTTGTTAGGCTTTATTATATCAAGACGTTCAGCGAATACAGTCTCGAACGCCACCTGCCCGCCCATCGCCAGGCTCGTCATCTCGGCCACCTCATAGGGGACTCCATTCATAGCTGCGAGCTCGTTTATTCCCTCGATGTACGAAAGTGTGCTGTCGCAATCGAATATCACTCGGCTGAACGGCTTCCATTGATTCAGCGAGCAAACCGGGGCTGGGGCCGGAGGCAAGAGCGCCTCGGGGTTGATAACATGCGTTGGATACTCCTGCATAAGCACCGCGCGCACCTGTGCCGCCACTTCCAGGGCGGAAGCCAGCGTGGCCTCGTGGGTCGTGCCGCCCAGGTGAGGGGTAAGTATCACATTCTCCAGGTCAAAGAGCGGGTTGCCGACGGGTGGTTCCTGAGCAAAAACATCGAGGGCTGCCCCGGCTATAGCGCCTGCTTTGCAGGCATCGTAGAGAGCCGCCTCGTCGACGACCTTGCCCCTGGCGCAGTTCACCAGGTAGGCGCTTTCTTTCATCAGCGCTAGCTCCCGCGCCCCGATCATGTTGGCTGTAATAGGCGTGAGAGGCACATGTAGCGTGACGAAATCTGCCTGCCTGAGCAGTTCATCCAGTGGCACCAGAGGCACGTCGCATCCCTGTTCCAGGAAGGGATCGTATGCTATTACTTCCATCTCCAGGCCGAATGCCCGCTTTGCGACCTGTGTACCCACTTTCCCCAGGCCAATGATGCCCAGCGTCTTGCCCGACAACTCACACCCCATAAAATGGTTCTTGCCCCACACACCTTTATGCAACAAGTTGTGCGCCTGCGGCACGTTGCGCGCAAGGGCAAATATCAGTGCTATCGTGTGCTCGGCGGCTGCCCGTACGTTGCCGTTGGGCGCGTTTACCACGGCCACACGATGCATGGTGGCAGCACCTATGTCGATATTGTCCACACCGATGCCGGCCCGCCCTACCACCTTCAGACGCTCGCCGCCTGCCTGTAGCAGCGCGGAGGTAACGGCCGTGCCTGACCGCGTGACCACCGCATCGTAACCACCTATCTCCGAAAGGAGGCCGGCAGGCGACAATCCAAGCTTCACATCTACATCAAAATCAGCTTCCAGGGCGGCAATACCGGCCTCATGTACCGGCTCTGTAACAAGTATTCTCATAGCATATACCTCTCGTTCTGTTTGCAACAATGGCTTCTCAACTGCTCTCTTCGCGTGGCAAGCGTCCGGCATCGTCGCCAAAATTAAAAACAAAACGCCCGCCCTCACAACGAGGACGAGCTATGCTCGTGGTACCACCCCTGTTCACTGGACCGTCTCCGGTACAGCCTCTCCGAGTGCTCCAGCCTTTCGGTCGACACACTCTAGCTCTATAACGGGAGCCCCCGGCGCAACTTAGTCGTGCCTACCCGCTTGGGTTACACGTTTCCGAAGCGCGGCTACAGCGAGGGAATGTTCACTGCAGGATCGCCATTCAATATCGTTCTGTAGAATAGGATAATCGACTGAGAAGGGTTTTGTCAAGCTACTTTTCCACCAAAGTAGGAGAGTCGACCCTTTTCCTCTATTCTTTTATTCTGTAATGGAAGTCGATGCAGCGCTAACGCGGCTGCAATCTATGCTCGGGTGGTTGCCCTTGTGATTCGCCCAACGATGGGGGCTCAGTCACGTGCTCACCAGGACCTGTGATCACGCGCAGGGCTCCACGTACTATGTCTATACGCGCAGGCGTATAGCCTCTAGCCTGGGCGTCAGCGTGTACAGGCCATTTGTGCCGGTGCGAAGTCAGCACCTGTACGCGCCGGGCTTTGTAGGTACGTATGTCAGAGTTGGTGGTGAAGCGTCTACCTGAAGGGTCCCCTCCAATGATCTCCCCACGATGCAGCAGAGCAGCCAGTACGTGCCGGACAAAGCCCCACTTACTGAAATTGCGGAAGACCACAACCTCAAAGCGTCCGTCGTCCACTTTTGCGTCGGGAGCGAGAGGCACTGAGTAGCCCCAGTAAGGTCCATTCGCCACCAGCACCACCAGCGCGCGCATACGCACCGCTTTACCGTCTAGCACGATGGTCACGCTACTGGGCCTGAACTTGAAAAAGGCGCGCACCACATCGATCAACCTGATGTATTCACCTTTATCCACATGGTTCAAAATGGGGAAAAGTGCTGCATCGAGGCCCACACCGGCTGTTTCGAGGAAATATGTGCCATTACACCTGCCTACGTCGATGCGGCGCGTCTCTCCCAGGCGCAAGAGTGTGGCTGCTTCGGCAAGATCAAAGGGCACATGCATCATACGAGCAACGTTGTTGGCGCTCCCAAGGGGCAGAATACCCAGGGTTACTTTGCTGCCGATCAGTGACATCGCGGTCTCGCCCACGGTGCCATCGCCGCCACACGCGATAACCACCTGGTACCCTTCCTTTATGGCTCGCTTAGCAAGGACAGTAGCGTGCCCGGCGTACTGAGTTTCCTCCAGGTCAGCATCGATGCCGTTATCAGCCAGCACTCGGCGCACCTCGTCTACGCCGGTCGCATTTGTAGTAATACCGCCTTTCTTGCCTGAAGCAGGATTGACAATCACCATGACCCGCGTGCCTGGTGGTATGTTGTCAGGCAAGGCATCTTCCAGAGAGTAGGCGCTCTGCTTTCGCACGCGGTCGGCAGGATCGATGGCACCGCCCGTTGTGCCTTCGCGGTTCTCAGCTTGTATGACCCGGCTCACTCTCTACTCCACTGTGGTTTACGTTCTTTAGAAAGGTTATAAGCATATTATATGCGACGACCATCGGAACTCTTATCTCTCATTGGCATGCTTGAAGTTGCCCGTGATTTTCGCCATCACAAGTTGCGCATCTTTGCCAGTAAGCCCCTCTATGCGACCCAGGAATTTCTCGGCTTGCTGTTCCCTGAGTATCATAACCTGCTTCCCCTGCCAGAATATAAATACTCTGATGTCCTTGCCAACTCGATACGAAAATACCTCTTCATCGAGTTTGCTGCGCTTGTCGATCTCGCTCAAGCCTGCTCGATCCGCCTCATATGAGGGAAGAAGATCACATCTCTGACCGAATAGTTATCCGTAAGCACCATCACCAGCCGATCTATTCCCAGACCCATACCGCCCGTAGGGGGCATACCGAGCATCAGCGCGGTTACATAATCCATATCCATCTGGTGAGCCTCGGCATCGCCGCCGCGCCCCGCTTCTGCCTGCTCACGAAAGCGCTCATATTGGTCGAGTGGATCGTTCAGTTCGCTGAAGGCGTTTGCGATCTCGAAGGTGGTGACAAAAGCCTCGAACCTCT
>JALYYZ010000358.1 GCA_030945985.1 Chloroflexota bacterium | reverse complement strand
GCGTCCAGATATCCCACTGTGTGGCAGTCCAGCCCAGAGCTTCTATATGTAGTGGGAAGACAGCGAAGAGTGCGCCCGCCAACCATCCCAGGAGACGCCGTCCGGTGATGTCTGCCAGCCACAGACCGAGCACCAACGAAGCAGCGGCATGAGCCAGCAGGCCAATCAAATGGTACGGGAGCGGATTAAGTCCCCAGAGTTGCCAACCTATTTGCCACGTGAAGAGCGTACCCAGCGGTCGATAGAATACCCAGTCATGGGAAGGCACCAGCGTCTGGAGTGTAACTCCACTATTGCGGGCCTCGTTCAACAACCAGAGATCGTCACCGAGCAAGTCAATACGTAATGCTGACGCATAAGCAAGTAGCGCCAAAAACGGTATAGCGAGCCAGTACAGAGGCTGGAACGTCTCCGACCAACCCCGTGAACGAACAAATGCCGTTACACCGTCGTTGAGTGTAACGCCATCATGTTCAATAGTATCTTGTAAGGTAAGAATGCTCATTTGCGCGAAGGTGATATAGACATTATACAGGATCAAACTCAAGAGAGCAGGGTTTACGCACTACGACAATTATCTACATTATGGGCATATACACTTGGCACCATATCTCACCTTTCACGCCCGTAGTGTACAATGAGTGGGCGAGCGGCAATAGCGTGACGCAAATATTCTTGGGGAGAGTTGAGAGAGATTATGCAGAAACTATCGTTATTGGCTGTGTTCGCGCACCCTGACGACGAGCAGGGGACGAGCGGTACGATGGCCATGGCCGCAGCAGAAGGAATTAAAACTGGATTGATATGCGCCACGCGCGGAGAGCTCGGGGAGATTTCTGAGCCTCATTTAGCTACACCCGAGACGCTGGGACCGGTGCGTGAGGCAGAGATGCGCGCAGCCGCCACCGTTCTCGGCATAAAGTACCTCTGGTTCCTAGACTACAGGGACTCCGGGTGGATAGGCATCCCTGCTAACTTTGAGCCCGAAGCCTTCTTGCAGGTAGACCGCCAGGAGGCGCTGGGCAAGCTTGTAAAGTTGATACGCGCGTTCAAGCCGACCGTTATCACGACCTTCGACCGCACAGGCGGCTACGGACACCCTGACCATATTACCATCTACGAGTTGACCACGCAGGCATTCAGCGTCGCTGCCGACCCCAACCAGTACAAGGAGATGGGCGAGCCGTGGCAGGCGAAGAGGCTCTTCTATACAGCCTTCCCACGCAGTAGGATGGCGAAGGTATGGGAATTGATGGAGAAGATGCAGATCAATTCTCCATTCACTGATCTTGATCGCTCCAAGCTTGGACTGGACGATGCTGAGATTACGAATGAAGTCAACGTGAGCCAATGGTACGAGGTCAAGCGCCGCAGCCTTCAGATGCACCGCACGCAGATCAATCCCAACAGCCCACTGGAGAAGCTCTCCGAGGAGATGAAGCGCGATTTCGGCTCGAAGGAGTTTTTCTCTCTGGGTGCCGGAGAGCCGCTACCCGATACGCCCGAGGCAAAGGGTGACATCTTTGCGGGCCTGAGAGGGTAAGCGCAGAATGGCACGCTTCCTGCCTCCAACTGTTGAATAAGCTGGCGGACAGTGTGTACCATTGCTGCCCTATCCTAGAGAACGAGCAAATCGATGCCAAACGGTAAAGAAAAAGAAAACCAGAGCAAGACGGACGGCAAGAGGGGCCAAAAGACCGCATCCCAGACGCCTAGCTCGAAGACACTGCAAAAGCTGAACGAGCCGTTGAGCCCGAACACCTCGCTGAACAGGTCCAACCGCCTGGGCGAGCCGACAGAGGATGAGCAGCTATTACGCAAGCCCCATACAAATCATGACGATTTCACCCACTCCGATACGTGGCGCGTATTGCGTATCACAGGCGAATTTGTCAGCGGCTTCGACACGCTGGCGAGCGTTGGCGCAGCAGTAACTTGCTTCGGCTCCGCACGCGTGCGCGACGACGATCCGATGTATTGGAAGGGTGTGGAGCTCGCCAGACGGCTGGCGGAGGAGGGCTTCGCTATTATTACCGGCGGCGGGCCTGGTATGATGGAGGCGGCGAACCGTGGAGCCAAAGAAGCGAATGGCATCTCTATAGGCTGTAACATCGAGCTCCCTTTCGAGCAGGGCACCAATGCCTACGTAGATATCTCTATCAACTTCAGATATTTCTTCGTGCGCAAAACGATGTTCATGAAGTACTCCGAAGGTTTTGTAATCTTCCCAGGCGGCTTCGGCACCATGGACGAGCTTTTCGAGGCGCTGACGCTGGTGCAAACCGGCAAGGTACGCGACTTTCCCCTTGTCCTCTTCGGCAGCGACTATTGGGGCGGACTGATCGAGTGGATAAAGGGACCAATGCTCGCGGAGCGCAAGATAGCCCCGGAGGATCTGGGCTTGCTTACCGTCACCGATTCAGTGGATGAAGCAGCCAAGATCATCATCGACAGTTACAAAGCAATGTCCGCGCAGGTGGAGGACGCCAACTCGGAGGCCGCTAAAGTACAGGCAGAGTTGCTCGACGACCCGGGCGCGCTGCACATACCGGAACGCAATCGTAGCGCGGACGGGAAAGCGCACGACAACCACAAGGGCAAAGAGCCAAAAGCGAACGCCAGTTCAGGCAGAGGGGTCGCCAAGAAGTAGATCATTGTGAAGCAATAATCAAGCATATGAGGGCTGGACACAGATAAAGAGAAGCGAGAGCATTTCTGCTCTCGCTTCTCTTTATCTGTACACAACGCAATTGACAAACATGCTAACGACCTGGCGCTATTACGGAGCTAATGCCCTGGAGATCATGATGGAGATTTGCGCCCTTGTTACCAGGTTGCCCGGCCTGAAGTAGGGTCTGTTACCGCTACCACAGGGTTCCGGCTGCCCCGTGGCGGGGTTGGTCCCTCCGCATGCGTAGCCACCTATTATGCTGTGCTGTGCCGACGCCTCCACGTAGCCGTAGAGTGGGCTTGTGTTAGATATATCCTCGAAAGTACCTACGGTTGGGTTGTATGCCGCCCAGCCCTTCATCTGGTCCACCAGTTTGGCGGTCTGAGCACGTGTGACCAGATTGTTGGGGCGGAAGTAGGGGCTGTTCTGCCCGTCGCACGGTTCGCCTGCCCCTCCGCACGCATAGCCGCTGATGTAACCGCGCGAAGATGCCGTTTCGACGTATGTATAAAGAGGAGAGCTTGTGGGCACGTCGGCGAAAGTAGGTGTGGAGGGATTTACCAACCTGCCTCCGGCTCCGAGCACTACTATTTTAGCCAGTTGCGCCCTCGAGGCGTTGTTGCCCGGCTTGAATAGGAGGGTGCTGTCGTCCTGTAGGTAGCCGCCGATGATGCCGCGAACGGCCAGGTCGTTGATGGGGTTGACGGCGTAATTGTTGGTTGGCACATCGGTGAAGATGGTGCTTATGCCGGCGTGGTTCACGATTACGGGCACCAGGCTATACCAGCTATTCGAGCGACGGTAACTATCCTGCGCCACGGTATAGATGTAGTAGGTACCATTAGGTACTGAGGAGCTATTCCACGTGTAGCTTCCCTGAGACAGGGGGATACCTGACGCGATCAGGGTGCCGTTGTGCCCACTATTGTCACTATCATAGTAGAGGTCCACAAGACCACTTCCCTGCATGCTCGTCCACCTGATAAGGGTGCCTTTAGCGGTGACGGGAATAGAAGTCAGGTGAGCGCTATTGATGCGGAACCACTCGGGTAGGATCCAGTTAGGATCGCTGCCTCCGTCCTCTTCATGAGGGTCGAACCGGAACGAGCCTATCTGGCCGTTCCATGTATTGCTGCCCGTCTCAACGGGTACGTTCGGCATATCGAAGGTCATCGGTAGCCAGCGGCTATACTGCGCCGCCACCAGCTTCGACACGGTGAGATTGTTGTTGCCCTGCTGCGACCAGAGCATACGGGGTCCACCGTTGAACTGCGCCGTTGGATTTTGCAAAGGCGCCTGAAGATACATGCCGATGGACATATACCGGTACTTACTCGCGTCGATTGCAGGTTTGTTGTCAAACTGTAGCCACCACACCTGGGGGTCGTTATTGATGGCCGCAGACTGCCAATAGCTAATGCCCCAGACGGGCGGAGTTATACCCGCTGTATAAG
>JALYYZ010000297.1 GCA_030945985.1 Chloroflexota bacterium | reverse complement strand
ACAACACGCTACGCGATCTGCAAGTCGCACGCGCGGCGAGCGCCAGGCCAGGGGTCACCCACCTCCTGATAGGCGGGTCGGTGGTCGACAAGAGCCTGGGTCTGACGACGCGCTATGCCACGAGCCGCATGGACTTGTTGCTTGGCGGGCTGCGTGGCTTCTGGCAAGAGGCGCAGGCATATTACCGCGCCTGGCCGGTGGGCGGGGCGCTTATCGGCCTGGTAGCCCTTTGGCCTGGCGTCGGCGCTCTCAGGACGCCCCAGGCCAGCGGAAGGGCAGGCTTTGTGCTGGCTGCCGCCGCTTGGCTCGGCTCGGTGATTTTCTTCGGCATAATAGGTCTGCTTATGAACCTCTACGTGCGTTACTCCCTCTTTGCACTGCCTATAGTAGCCATCGGCGCCGGTGCGCTTCTCTCCAGGCTCACTCGGTCCGGCAGGACGGGTGCGCTACTGAGCCTCCTTGTGCTGGCATACTTCGCAGTCGAGGCCCTGGCGCTTTGGCAGAGCAGGATCAACTATGCTCTCAAGTAGGACGGCGCTCGCCAGGCAGAGCCTTACGGGCACTCTTCGATCTGTGCTGTATGGCTTGCGTGCCCCCGGCTTTTGGCTGCTCTTGCTAGGGGGCTTTGTACTGCTCTGCGTGGTATACCAGTACAAAACGACCTACAGGGTAGATGTGGGCGGCCTTACAGACGACGGCTATGTGCATGGCTTCTTCGATAAAGAGCATACTCCCGACCCTAATGGGGGACAGGCGCCACTCACCTATCGCTGGACAAGCGATCAGGCCACCGTCCGCTTCCCAGGCATCGGTAGCGAGCCTGTTGTCCTCTCCCTTTCCACGATAGGCCACGCGCGCCCCGGCGATCCACGCGTAACCGTTCAGGCGCGTGGGCAGAGCTTCACCCTCAAAGGGACCCCTCCCGGCTTGCACAGCGAGAGCTTTGTCCTCGGCAGGGGAAGTGCCTCTAACGGCGACCTGGAGGTGACTATCACCTCGCCGGTCTTCGCTACGCCTCCCGATGTGCGAGACCTGGGCCTGCTGGTCGATAGCGTAGCCGTGGAGCCTGCCGGCGCAGGGTTGCGACCTTTTGTGGTGCCGCCTATCGCCACCCTTGCCAGGCTCTTCGGCGGGCTCATACTCCTCTACGTCACCATGCTGGTATGCTTGCGCCGTAGGGATTACGCCACGGTAGTCACGGCTTGTTTGCTCCCCATCCTGGCTCTGATGGTGATATTCGCTCGCATGGAGCTAGGATTGCTGGCGGAGGAAGTGCCTGCGCTCTGCGCCTGGGGGCTCTTGCTCGGGCTCCTCTCGCGCCTGGGCCTCGACATGCTGCTCGCCGGGACGGAGAGGCATGCCGAGTTCGCAATCGCGGCGGGCAGCATGGCCTTTGTAGCTGCCTTCTTGCTGCGCTATGGGGGCTTGATTTACCCACAGTTCAGGACCAGCGACCTGTTGTTCCACATCCATAATATGCAGTCCGTGCTCGACGGCAGGTGGGTCTTTCCAGGTGAGCTGCCCGACCGTACATCCGTTCCCTATCCTCCTGCTTATTACGTGATAATTGCTCCCTTTACCCTGATTTTCGGTAGAGGAGAGGAGGCGATCAGCCTGCTGCTCAAGTGGTCGTCTTCCTTGCTCGATGCGCTGTCGTGCTTCGGGCTGGCTGCGGCGGGCACACGTCTGTGGGGCGCTCGCGCGGGTGGTCTGGCCGCGCTCTTATATGTGGGCTTGCCGGCGGCTTTTGACCTTTTCTCCGCCGGCAACTACTCGAATCTTTTCGGGCAGAGCGTATTCAACCTCACCGCGCTTGCTGCCCTACCTTTCCTGGCGCACGGAGGGCCTTTATCGAAGCGCGCAGTCGCAGTGCTGGCCGGGGGCTTCTTCTTGACGATGGTGGGCCACTACGGTATGATGTTGGCTGCGCTCACAATAGTGGGGCTCTTTACAATTTGCATATTGATCGCCGGCTTCAGAAGCGCTCGATCTATCGCGTCTATGGCTCTCCTGGGCGGCGTGGGTGTGGCTTTGCTCGGCAGCGTACTTTTATATTACCGTTTCTTCAGCAAGGAGATGTGGGACCAGATATCCGGCATCGTCTCTCGTCTCTCTTCTCCGGGAGGCCCTGCCGCGAACCGGCGAGCGGCTCCCAGTAATGGCGTGCTCACGGGGCTTGGGCGCAGCGCCTCTCGTCTTCTTGGCATCGACGCGCTGCTACTTGCCTGCACGGGGTTGCTGCTACCGGCGGGGCGCAAAGGGTGGGAGTGGCGTGCATGGCTCCTCTGCTGGCTGGCAGCCTCGTCCATTTTCGCGCTACTGGAGCAGGCGCTTGGTGACTCTATACGCTGGACCTACCTGGGGGCTGCCGCTGTCGCGCTGGTCGCAGGCCGTGTACTCGGTCTCTTCAGCATCAGGGGCAGGGCAGCAAAGACGCTGGTTGGCCTGGCCTTGCTGGCGGTCCTGTGGCATACACTCCAGTGGTGGGCCGGCGATCTCCTTTTCCTGCGCTATCACAGTGCGCCATGAGACGAGAGCCATGAGATTGGGCCGTTAGCGTCTATTTTGCCGGTGGTCAGCCTTTAACATCTCTCCCTACTTCCTGCATTTAGAATCTGATTCTCAGGCCCTGACCTCTGAATCGTGGATAATAGAGGATATATGAGACACGATCTATATTACGACCTATATGCTAAAGAGCAAGACTACTGGTGGCACGTAGGCAAGCGCGCAATCGTCTACAGGATGCTCGACAGATTCCTGCCCAAAGGCAAAGCAGGCCGGGGATATGCGCTCGACCTGGGCTGCGGCACAGGGTTGAACCTTGATGGATTGGCAAAGTACGCCGACCCTGTGGGCACTGACTTCTCGGAGGAGGCGCTCCACTTCTGCCGTGAGCGCGGCCACAACATGCTCTGCAAGGCCGACGCCGCCGTGCTGCCATTCTCCGACAATAGCTTCAGCATCGTCACAGCGCTCGATGTGATCGAGCACCTCGATGGCGATTACCTGGCGATAGAGGAGCTATACCGTATACTCCGCCCCGGCGGCCTCCTGGTGATCAGTGTGCCTGCTTACCCTCTACTCTGGACCTACTGGGACGACATCCTGGGGCACCGACGGCGCTACACGACGGGCAGCATGCGCCAGGTTGTGGAGCGCTCAGGCTTCCGCGTACGCAAGTTGACCTACAGCAACTCGCTCATCCTTGCCCCGGTTGTTGCCGTGCGACTGCTGAAGAGCCTCCGCCAGCGCGCGTCCGAGGCTCGAAATGAAAGCAGTGACCCGGAGAGCGATTTTATGCCGGTGCCGGTATGGCTCAACAGCGTGCTCACCAGATATTACATGTGGGAAGCGAAGCACCTGGTGCGCAACAAGCTGCCCTTTGGGCTATCGGTGGTATGCGTGGCTCAGAAAGCCCGGAAGGTTGCATGTAAAAAGTGAGCAGATCGACCGTTGTTGTCCGGCAAAGCGCTGTGGGAGTGCGCCCACGGGCACTCAGCATGGCGCGGCTTGAGGCGTTAGCTCCGCGCATCATGGCGGTGGTTATCGTTGCCTGGATAGCCGTCATGTTCGCGGCGAGCGTCTATAAGTACGAGACTTTCGGCCAGGGCGGCGACCAGGTAGACTTCGAGCAGGCTATCTGGAACACGGTGCATGGGCGCATCATGGAGGACTCGCGCTTCAACTTCACAGGCTCAGTCTTCGGCATGGACTGGATGCCGATGCTCCTCTTCTTCGTCCCCTTCTACGCGCTGATCCCGTCCGCCCACACCCTTTTCTTTTTGCAAATCGTCGGCTCGGGGCTCGGCGCTGTTCCCCTCTACTGGCTGGCGCGAGATAAACTAAGCAGCAAGGTGGCGGGCCTGGCTGCAGGTATCGCCTACCTCCTTTATCCCACCCTGCTCCATACAGCGCTCAACCCCTTCCAGGTGCGGCTCTTTGCCCTTACGCTGCTACTCTTTGCCTTTTACTACTTTGAGCGGGGCAATTGGAAACTCTTCACCGCGCTTGCGCTGCTGGCCGTGCTTGCGCGCACCGACGTGGCTCTGGTGGTGGGCATGTTCGGCTTCTACGGGCTTATCACCCGACGTGCCTGGCACTACGTGCTGCCCCCCATCTTGATCGGCTTCGGTTACTTCGCCCTCTCCACCTTCGTGATCGTCCCTTCCTTCGCCTACACGGGCTCGCCGGCAGGCACCACGGGTGGAGGGATGCAGTGCTGGCCCTGTGGCAACAACCCCCTCCTGGCCTACTACGGCCACCTGGGCGCTACCGGGCCTGAGATCATCAAGCACATCGTCACTAACCCTATATCGACGGCGCAGCTTATCTTCACTCCGGAGAAGATCGGCTATATGCTCCTGATGCTGCTGCCGCTAGCTTTTCTGCCGCTGCTGGCCCCAAAGCCACTCGTGCTGGCGCTGCCGATCCTGATGCTCAATCTTCTCTCACTAAGAGGAGCGCAGTACGACTATCAGCACCATTACAGTCTGCTGCTCATCCTCGGCCTTATGGCGGCGGCGATTTACGGCGCGAGTAACCTCCAGAGACTGGTGAGTCGCAGGCTGCATCGCGATGAAGTGCGTAAACCCCCGAACTTGCGGGGCATATACCGTGGCGCTATTGCTCTTACCCTGTGGGCGCTGATTCTCACCTTGCCGTATAAGAACCCTGCCGTACGGGCGCTGCTCTACCCTGAGTCGCCGGCGCGCGTGCAGGCAGCCAAAGAGCTGATCGCCCTGGTGCCGCCCGAAGCCAAAGTAGCGGCAAGCTCCAAGCTGGCTCCTCGTCTCCTCCCCAGGCGCTACATATATAACTTCCCTCCCGCCTCCTATTCTCCATACAACTTCGGCACCCACAGCGCCCCCGGCTACGTAGACCTCGATTACATCCTGGTAGACCCTGACGCGAGCGCCCTGGACGTAGGCGCGAACAACATCGACGGCAAGAGCGGCCTCGACCTGCTCAAGACGCTTCCCGGCTGGCACGTAGCCGCCCAGAAGGCTGGGTTCTACTTGTACAGCAGGCATTAGCCTCGATCTCAATCACCTGCTTCTTTCTTCGCTGCTCTTTCACCTTGCCGGCCTCAGCGGGCGTCGCGGAGCGGCTTGGCTGCTGCCTCGGTTATACCTGCGGCCACCAATGTTACACATGCCGCTTCGAAACGCTGGGTGTCCTCCAGCACGTAGTCCCACTCCCTTCTCTACCACAGGCATCATTTGCCTTTGGCACCAACAAACTCCATAGCTTCTCTGGCCATGAGGAGCCATTCCTTTTCGGAGGCCGGTTCCAGCGCCAACCACTCCTTCATCATCCGGCCATCGCCACGTGGGTCGAAGCGCTGCCCGTCTCCCGTGGCAACAAGGGCATCTACCCTCGACTTAGGCAGTTTCACCACCAGTCTACCTTTGCTGAGCATGGCGAATATCTTGTTGTGGATCTTCAGCTCTGACGAGCCAAACTTGTTGTTCGCGTTTATATTGTTCAAAGGCGAGGTCACACCAGGAGTGCCGAGGAAGCTATCGCACAGTGCCGCATATTTCTCCTCGGGGGTCAGCGTAGGCTGCTGGTTCATAGAAGGTACATCTCCTTGTTATCGGATCTTGAGCAGGCATTGTCCCGAGCGCCGGCGGACGATGCTCATTAGATTAAGAGCGAAATCGG
Source organism: Chloroflexota bacterium (assembly GCA_030945985.1). Classification (GTDB taxonomy): domain Bacteria; phylum Chloroflexota; class Chloroflexia; order QHBQ01; family JADMIH01; genus JADMIH01. Next base: position 1,620 of record JALYYZ010000297.1, on the reverse strand, counting down.
GTAACGTGCTGATAATGATCATTGTATCTCTTTGGGGCACCCCCATTTATGATATAGTTTATAGGATGTGCCGGAGGGGCACCTTTCCCTATAAAAGAAGTCCATAAGAGAAAAGGGTCCAATATGAGTGACAACACCGCCCAACACCAATCTCTCGTGCCCCACTCGGTGGTGGCCGAGGAGAGCACGAACAGGCTGATAATCGCGTGGAGCGACGGCACAGAGACCAGTTACCCTATCGAGTGGCTGCGTTGGCAGTGCCCTTGCGCCCTCTGTCGCGGCGAGATGGGCGTGCCTGGACGCCTGGCTTATACCAAAACCCTCACGGCTGACGAGACCCGCCTGGAGGACGTGCAGTCGATCGGCCGCTATGCCATTATGATCTTCTGGGGCGACGGCCATCATGACGGCATGTATACCTACAACTGGCTGCGCGAGAACTCGCAGGACGCCCTCCCTGAGACGGCCCCCGCTGCCGAGAAGCCGAAATAGGGATGTCAGCCGCACCCGATTTGCACCCCAGGGAAGAAGCAGGTCCCGGAGAGAGAGGCCCAGGGACAGACTCCGACATCGAGCGCCGACTCGCTGAGGCCATCGACCCCTGGCTGCAACATATGCGCTGGCGCAAAGATTTCAGCGCCTGGCGCGACCGCCGCATCCATCAGGAGCAGGACCAGGGCAACAACCTGCGCGATGTGCGCTCAGCCCTCGGTGGCCGATTCGCCGACAAGAAACTGCTTGACCTGGGCGCCGGCATGGGTGGACTAACGGTGGCTATGATGCGCGAGTTCATTCCCCTTGGCCTGCGCATTGAGGCTATAGACTACAACTCCGATTACTGCCGTATTGCCCGCCTGCGCGCCCTGCGATATGGTCTCAACATGCCTATAGTTGAGGCCGCCGGTGAGCACCTGCCCTATGGCAATGCAGAGTTCGACGCCGTGGTGTGTCTCGACGTGCTGGAGCATGTGGCTGATGCCGAGGCTGTGCTCAACGAGATATACAGAGTGCTCAAGCCGGGCGGGGTAGCGCTCACCACCGTGCCCAACCGCCACGCTTTCCGCGACCCCCACTACCATCTCCCCCTGATAAACTGGCTGCCCAGGTCCATCGGCGAGATCGTGCTGCGGCGCATGGGTCGCTCCAAAGAGGGTGGACCGCTGCAGGACCGGCAGGGCCTATCCGATCTGAACACCTACTCGTGGGGAGCCTTCAGGCGGCTGGCATCGGGGGTGGGATTTGCCGTGCGCGATCAAGTTCTGCACCGTATAACGCGCGGCGAGGTACGGCAGCTCCGTGGGTGGAGGAGGCGCGTGCTCAACCTTGCCATGCAGAGCGGGATAGTGCCTCCTGTCTACCGGGTTTACAGATACGGCTGGGAGGGCACCTACCAGATCATGCTCCGCAAGCCGCTATGAAGTTGCCCTCCAGGAAGTCCTTTGCTGCTATGAAGCTGCTCTTGAAGAAGCCGTTAGCTGCGCTCATGAAGCGGCCTCTGGCGCTATTATGAGGATTGCCCTGGTTAACCTCACCACTACCACGCGCTGGGGTGGCGTCGAGATGTTCGTCTGGGAGGTTGCCGCGCAGTTAGCCGCCCGTGGGCACCATGTGGAGATATTC
>JALYYZ010000345.1 GCA_030945985.1 Chloroflexota bacterium | reverse complement strand
ATAGTCACCCAAGGCTATGTCATATATACGCCGGCAAATCTCCACCTTGCGGTCTGCGGTGTGGGCCATGCCAATCTCGTCGATAGCCAGCGCGACAACGGTGGCTCCATGCTCCACCACCATGGGCAGCACGGCCTCTATCTTCTCGGTGCCACGCTCCATATTGATAGAGTTGATGATCGCGCGGCCCGGATAGACCTCCAGCGCTGCCCTTATAGATGACGCCTCGGTGCTGTCGATCATGAGGGGAGCTTCCACGCTCATGCCGAGCTTCTTGACCAGCTTGCGCATCATCTCATCTTCGTCAGCGCGTTCTGTAAGGGCCACCTGTACGTCCAGAACGTGCGCCCCACCGTCGACCTGCTCGCGCCCCACCTCTGTTATGGAGTCATAGTCCTGGGCCAGGAGCAGCCTCTTCACTTTGCGCGAGCCTTGAGCGTTTACACGCTCGCCGACGATCAAGGGCGCGGGTTCCTGCCTGAGCGTTGCAGCGCGGATACCGGACGACACGCTGGGCACAAATGATGCGGGACGGGGCGTCTGGGCACGACCGGTACCGAGGGCCTCGACGATGGCCTTTATATGCTCGGGCCCGGTGCCGCAGCAACCACCCACAACGCTTACGCCAAACTCGGTCACGAACTCGTAGAGTGCCTGAGCCATCGGTTCGGCCTCAAGCGGGTAAACTGCCTGGCCGCCGACGTTTATCGGCAGACCGGCATTGGGTATGCAGGAGACCCACTTGGGCGCGTTCTGCCCCAGAAAGCGCAGAGGCTCGCGCATATGCTCAGGCCCAGTTGAACAGTTGAGGCCGATTATTTGCACAGGCATCGGAAGCAGAGTAGTCAGCGCGGCCACGATGTCCGTGCCAAGCAACATACGTCCGGAGGTGTCGAGGGTGATCTGCGCCTGGATGGGCACCCACCGCCCACTTTCCTTGAAATATTCGACCACCCCGTTAATCGCCGCTTTCAACTCGAGGATGTCCTGCACAGTTTCGATAATCAGCAGGTCGCAACCTCCCTCTACCAGGGGCTGCGCTTGCTCCTTGTAGATAGCTTTCAACTGCTGGTAAGTGATATTCGAGAGGGTGGGATCGTCAGCCGACGGCAAAAAGCCGGTGGGGCCCATGGAGCCCGCCACATACCTGGGCCAGTCATGCGAAGCATACGAGTCGGCCACCTTGCGCGCCAGTTGGGCCGCCGTGTAGTTCTGGTGGTAAACCTCATCAGGTATGCCGTATTCGCCCAGCTTCGGCCTTGTGCTGCCAAAGGTTGCCGTCTCCAGCACATCGGCCCCGGCCTCCAGGAAGGAAGCGTGTATCTCTTCTATCACGCGTGGGTTCGTCACACACAGGTAGTCGTTGCAGCCCTCGAACTGTGCGCCACCGAACTCCTCGGACGTCAGGTCGTAGCGTTGCACAGACGTACCCATAGCACCATCAAAAACAAGCACCCGTTTAGCCAGGCTCTCAAGGTATGTATCTCTACTCATATAGCTAGGGCCTCCCCTTATAAACTCCAACAAAAAAGCCTCTCCGAGAGAGGCCAATGTTTGCTCGTTGGCCGAATCCTTCCCTGATGGGCTGGGTGGGGCACCGCGCTGAGCCGGTTGCCGGGCAGGTTATTAAGCCAGTTCTCTCGCTGCCACTCTCGATTTGTATTCAATTGGATAATAGTAGTTTACCGTAGTCAGCGGGTGCTGTCAAGCAAGAGCCTAACATCCAGTTATAAATGTGTTACTCAGTGTAATACCCAACTACTTGACTACGAAACTGTGCATGGACGATGCCATAGCCGGCCCCGGTATGTCCCTGTTCTCACGGCTGGCGGGAGTTATGATTGGATGGCAGAGCGAGGTAAAATGCTGAAGGTAAGATGCTATGGAGGTCGAGGTCTCTACTTCCAGCTTGTCAGGATAGTCTCGCGGCGGAAGAGGCGCACGCCCAGGAAGAGGAGGAATGCGTCCAGCAGCGCGACCCCCATAGCCGAGCCGACAATAAAGCCTACGTTTACGCTGACGGCCCCTGTTACCTGCGCCACCAGCGCCCCCACCAGCGGTAGCACAAGCAGGGAGCCAAGCTGCTGTGCGCTTTGCGGATCCTTCACCCTGGAGGAGATAATGATGGCAAGACCCACTGCTAGCAGGCTGAAGAGGGGCGTCAGCACCAGCATCGTCAGCATCCATGTCGGCCCCAGGATCAAGTGCGAAGTCAGAGCTTCGCTCACCGTGAAGTGCGCGACAACGGCGAATATGATAAAGCTGTACCAGGTGGCCAACACTCCAGGCAGCGCGGAAGCTAGGGCCTTCCCCAGCAGCAGCTCCCAGGTGCGAATAGGGGTGGAAAGTAGTGCCTCAAGCGATTTGCTCTGCTTCTCACCGATGATCGAGTAGCTTGCAATCGTGATAGGCACCACAAGCGGGATCATCTGGAAGAGAACGAGGAAAGGACTGAGTAGAGCAGCCCGCATCGTGTCGGCCCCTGTGAGGCCCGAAAGATCACTGCTACCCCCCAAAAGAGGTGCGGCGCTGCGGGCCATATTATCGACTCCAATATCGATCCACATGGTCAGGAGCAAGACGGCGATAGCCATGCCCACGAGTAGGAAAGGCGGCACCAGGGTAGTGAAGATGACCACTTTGTTGCGCACCAATTGCGCCCATTCGTTCTCGACAACAGCCGCAACGCGCGGATTCATGACATGGAACCTTCTCAACGCGCCACCGCCTCGAGAGAGGGCTCAATCGCCCGCTGTTGCTCCTCGTATCGTGCAACAAGGTCCAGGTAAGCCCTCTCGAGTGGGTATTCGACTTCCGCCACACGCATCACATCGGCGCCATAGGTCACCAATGCGCGCACGACTCCAGGGGTCACTTCGTCAGGGTCAAGGCTGGAAACTAACAAGCAATCCCCTTTCACCACCACGTCTCCGACATCGGGCACCGACGATGCAAGCACGGCGAGATCGTTCATCGAGAAGCCATATCCTTCAGTTCCTGTAACCAGGAACTCAGGCAGGGCATTCACCACTTTTATCTCTACCTGCCTGCCATACAGCGACCTCTGAAGCTCGCGAGGCGTACCCACGCGTATAAGAGTGCGCTTCACGATTCCCACGCGGTCACACAGCAGTTGCGCTTCAGAGAGGTTATGTGTACAGAGGATGATGGTCCGCCCCTCGCCCTTCAGCGATTGGACAAAGTCGCGCACCAACTTGGCACCCTCCGGGTCGAGCGCTGAGGTAGGCTCGTCAAGGATGATAAGAGGAGGCTCGTGCAGCAGTGCGCGCGCGATGCTCAACTTCTGCTTCATCCCTTTGGAAAATGTACCGGCCTGGTCGTCTCGCCTATCCCAGAGATCCAGGAGCCCCAGGTAACGCTTGATCTGCTTCGCGGCGGTCTCGCGGCTCAGGCCGTAAAGCTTGCTGTAGAACTCGAGGTTGGCATAGGCAGACAGGCTCTCGTAAAGTCCTGGCGACTCGGTCAGCAAGCCGACACTGCGGCGCACCTCTGTGCGCTGCCGGACGATATCGTAGCCGCAGATGTGCGCGGTACCCTCTGACGGAGCGATCAGGCAGGTCATCATGCGCATCGTAGTAGTCTTGCCGGCGCCGTTAGGGCCAAGCAAGCCGAATACCTCGCCCTCTTCGACTTGGAAGCTAAGGTCGCGAACCGCCCACCGGTCGCCGAATTGACGCCCTAACCCCTCTGCGACAATTGCATGCAAATAAGGATTCCTCTGTTCTGTCTGGGCCGAACCGTTGCTGCTCTCGCGCAACGTGCCAAATTGGACATGACAACAGTATACCCGCTACGCTCGGTCTTCCATATAGTACTAGTATGCCATGCCGCAGGGTAAATCTAAGTAACTTTTGGCTATGAGACGGCAATATTCGGGCGATTTGCGTGGCGTGATATAATATGCGTATCGTTTACGCGTGTCGTTGGGGCACATGTTAGGCGACCAGTTCTTGCTGCCGGGGAGAAGTTGATGCCGCAATACAGCGGACACCTGAAGCGCTCTATAAAGGCACGGCTACTTGTCGCGCTTTTAGCTATTCCAGCCCTCTTGCTCTACCCTGGGATGGTGCCTGATAGCCGCGCCCAAAGTCAGGGCCGCCCCTATCCCCAAACGGGCTTCGTTCTCGCTCCCGAGTTCGTCTCTTTCTATGACGGGCACGGTGGCGTGCCCCTGCTAGGCTACCCTGTAACTGCTGCGGAGGTAGAGAATGGCTACCTTGTGCAGTGGACCGAGCGTCAGCGCCTCGAATGGCACCCCGAAAACGCCGGCACCCCTTATGAAGTGTTACTCGGGCTGCTGGGCCGTGAGCTAACCAGGGGCCTTGACGGCCCACACTTCGGGGCCCATGTTGCTGCGGCGAGTGTCGCGACAGGGCAACAAGGCATATTCGGTGGCACATCACCTACCTTCTTCCCGGAAACGGGCCAGAGCGTCGACCCTGTGTTCGCAGATTATTGGCAGAGTAACGGTGGGCTACCCACCTTCGGGTACCCTATATCGTCACTCTATACCGACTCAGCCGGCTTGCAGGTCCAGTGGTTTGAACGCGCCCGCTTCGAGCACCACCCGGAGTTTGCGCCACCTAACAACGTACTTCTCGGGCAGCTAGGCCGTGAGGAACTCGCCTCAAGCCATGTGGAGAAGTACCGTGTCACCGTCTATCCCAACGCTGCGCCCGACTCGGCTCTGCGCATAGGCGTCGCCCAGGGGGGCGAGTCTGCTGACCCAACTTTCTTTGCAAACATCAAACAGGCCGGCCTGGATCTTGGCGCTGGTATGGTGCGCCTCGACAACATATTCAGCCTCTACAACATTGTAGGACGCGGTGCGGACGGAAAACTTACCTACAGTTGGAGCAATTTCGACAGTGTGCTTGACGGTATAAAGAGCATGGGTAAAGAGCCCCTGCTCTGCCTCTCCTATATGCCCGAGGTGCTGGCCCTGGGAGGGAAAGAACGAGTTGTGCCGCCGGCCAGCTACGATGAATGGGCCGAGTTGGTAAGCGCGACGGTACGTCACGTAAACGTCGAGAGAAAGCTGGGCGTGCGCTACTGGGAGGTGTGGAACGAGCCAGACCAGGATAGTTTCTGGAAGTCGAGCTATGAAGAGTATCTGCACTTGTATGATGTTAGCGTTGCGGCCGCTCTAAGCGCCGATCCAACGATCCACATCGGTGGGCCTGCCCTGGCTCGGTACATACCCAGCAGCCTGGGAGATCTCCTCAAACATGAAGCGGCGCTGGGTGGACAGGGCCACGTCGATTTCCTCTCCTGGCACTCTTACGGCCAGTCAGCCGAGGGCCTCGCCGCCGATATACGCAAGACGCGCGAGATACTGGCCGATTACCCGCAGTTCCACCCGGAGCTTTTTGTCACGGAATTCAACGTGCTCCAGGGCGGGCGCGACGATACGAGTGCCGGCGGACGCACCGATACCGTCGAAGGCGCGATAGCCTTTCTCTCTTCGATAGAGGGTATGCAGCGCGAACGCCTGGACCGCGCGTTTCTCTTTGAGTTGAAGGACGGAAAGGGGCCGAAGTCGTACTGGGGCCGATGGGGCATACTTACCAATGATGGGCTGCCAAAGCCCGTCTACTATGCTCTGCACGCGTATGCAAACCACCCGTCGGGCATGCTGCCCATATCGGTCGATTATGGAAGGACCGACGGTACACTAGGCTTCATGGCCTTCGGCAGCCCACAAAAGGCTACCTTTATGCTCTGGTACACGGGTAACAGCCCTGCTCAGGTCAAAGTATCGCTACCGGGCACTTTCAGCCAGGACCAATTTAAACTGGTACTCTTCGACAAAGAGCACAACAACCCCGCCCTGAGCGGCGACGCCACGCTCAAGATATGGGCAACCAGAGACGCGGGCGATCTACTACTTGATGTCCAGCCCAACTCCATGGTGCTGATGACTTCTCCCTGACGCCATGAGTAGTAGCCGCAAGCACACACTACATTTCGCATGGTTGCTGATTGCCCTGATAGCAACAGCAGCGGCAGCCATCGTCTGGTATCTTGTGGTGCCCAATGCGCCACCCGCTAACGCGGTACTCATCCAGGCACCAAGCCGGCAGGGCGCTTCCGGACAGAACACACGGACAAGCCAGAACGGTCGCGCCGGCACTAGCCTGACTCCTACCGCCACCACAGGTGAGCCTCTAGCAGTGGACGTCAGTGGCGCTGTTGCGAAACCAGGAGTCTACAAGCTTGCAGCAGGCGCACGTATTATAGACGCGATCCAGTTGGCGGGAGGCGCTGTAGCCGACGCGGATATCGAGGCGGTAAACCTTGCAGCACGGTTGGCCGATGGAGACCATATTATCGTGCCGCACAAAGTTCAGGGAGGAGCGTCCTCCGGCAGTCGTCCAGCCGAAGTTCCGGCAATTGCCCACCCAACTCGCTCCCCCTCCGCAAAGCACGCTAGCGCGACTCCTTCCGTAACAGTTAATATTAACACCGCTACTCAGGCGCAGTTGGAGACTCTACCCAACATAGGTCCCTCGCTGGCGGCACGCATTATCGTCTACAGGGATCAACACGGCCCTTTCGGGACAACGGACGGCCTCAAGAACGTAGCGGGCATCAAGGAAGCGTTGTACGCAAAGATCAAGGCATACGTTGTAGCAGAACCTTGAGTGGTGGAACCGGCAAGCATTGGCTGTGGTTTCTGTAACCCTTATGCCTTTAAGGTCGTATAAAGTTACGACAGGATCGCTTGCTCAGGTCGCGAACAGAGGCTGAGGAAGGTATTGGCAGCGCATGCCAAGCGGCACGCACTGTAAAGAGCAGCATTTATGTTACAATGGGGCGCAACCATGCGGCAGCCTTTAGCTCGATAAACAGAACAAGACAAGCCACCACAACGGAGGTATTTTCATGTCAATTCTAACCCGTATATCAACGCTCATCAACGCGAACATCAACGCAATGATAGATGCAGCCGAAGATCCTGAAAAGATGGTCAACGAGTACCTGCGACAGATGCAGGCCCAACTATCAGAAGCTCGTGCCGCCACCGCTATGGCAATGGCAGACGAGACCCAGCTTCGCTCCAAGTACGAGCAATATAAGTCGCAAGCCGACGACTGGCAGCACAAGGCAGAGCTTGCAGTGCAGGGGAACCAGGACGACCTGGCACGAGAGGCTCTTACACGCCGCACCAGCAGCCATGCCCTGGCCGACCAGTATAACACTCAGTGGACCTCCCAGCACGACCAGGTAGCCGAATTGCGCGATGCGCTAGCCAAGCTGGAGGCGAAGATATCCGAAGCGGAAGCCAAACGGGACCTGATCACGGCCAAGCAGCACCGTGCAGCCACGCAAGAGGCAATTACCTCTGCTATGCAGAGTACCCAGGGCACAACCGCCGACAACAGTTTAGGTCGTATGGAGAACGCCGCCGACGAACGCCTGGCAAAGGCGCAAGCTATGGCCCAGCTTTCAAGCCAGGACATGGATAGTCGCTTTTCCGATCTTGAAACAGAGCAAACCGTGAGTAGTGACCTGGCCGACCTCAAGAAGAAATACGGTAAGGAGTAGTGCGGACGAGGGATCAGGGCCATGGATCGTAGGGCCACTCCGGCATGAGAGATCGATCCTTTAACCCTGATCCCTGGGCCCTCATCTGATGCTCAAACGAAACCTCGCTTTTTTCCTGCTCTTCCTGGCGGTCGCTGCTGGCGTAGTTGGCAGTCAGTACCTCTTCGGCTGGTCGAAAGGTAGCTTCCTCAATCCCACGCCACCGCTCGAAATCAGCGTTATCTACTCCCCCGAATTGGACGTATGGCTGCAGCCCGCTACCGATGCGTTCAACGCCCAGAAGCATAAGCTGGGTGGGGCTGTTGTCCATGTCTCAATCGAGGCTGTAGAAGATGGTGAGGCGTTGCGCAGCATCGATGGCGGCAAGCGCAACCCCACGGCCTGGATACCCGCATCATCGATATGGGTCAATCTGCTGAACAGCCAGTGGCGGGGCAATCACGAAAGTGACTTGCTGCTGCGCTCCGGCGAGTATGGAACGACCCCGATGGCGCTCACACCGATGGTCATCGTGATGTATGCTGAGCGTGCCGACGCCTTTACCAGGAAGTACCCCGAAGTGGGCTGGAACCAGATCCAACAAGCTGTTAGCAGCCCTGGCGGCTGGGCCGACCTGGGCCACCCCGAGTGGGGCCAGGTGAAGTACAGCCAGGCGAGTCCTACCAATTCAAATGCCGGTTTGCTGGCTGCCGCTCTTGCTACCTACAGTTATTTTGGTAAAACGGGCGGGTTGACAGGTGCTGATCTTGATAAAGCCGACTTCCGTAAGTGGATCGGCGGACTGGAGAGTGGTCTCGTTGCTGATGCGCCCCCTTCAGCCCAACAGCAAATGGACGACTTGTTGCGTTACGGTATGTCGAGATATGATGTAGTGAGCATCTATGAAAGCCTGGTGGCCCAAAAGGCTAATGACGCGAATCTACGCTTTGGTACCACACTGAAGGTCTTCTATCCTAAGGTCAATATCTGGAGCGATTACCCATTTAGCACGCTGATGGGAGAGGGAAGTACGGCGGACCAGAAAGATGCTGCCATACTCTTCAAGAAGTATCTCTACAGTCCCTCCGTCCAACAGACGGCGCTGAATGCGGGCTTCCGGCCTTCTAATCCAGATGTGCCTCTGCTCACGAACGACCAGAATAACCCTTTCAACAAGTATACTAATATCGGTCTAAATATAAAGATACCGCGTACCGTGATTGCCGATACACCATCCGGCGAGGTGCTCAACAGCCTGATGCGTATGTTCCAGAGGTAGACATTGACCCCTCCTACAGGAAACCACTACACCCGAAAGAGCCTGATGATCTATACTGCCCTCCAGAGTGTCACACTACTGGCTTGTTGGGCATGGTTCGGTGGACTCTGGTCGATCGCTTTTTTCGGCTTTTCACCAGGCGACCTGGAATGGTGGTTCCTGGTAGTCTCCGCGTGCGCAGGTCTGTACGGGCTGCGTCCCAACCTGGAGCGGGCTATAGATACGGCGTGGCTCAAAGGAGTAACCAATTCTAAAGTTCTTGCGGAGCGGGCCGCAGAGCTGCGGCCGCTCAAGCGCAAAATCGATTTACTCTTCTCGGCTGTGGTGATTGTTATTCTTTTACTTGTCTCAGTCCTCTATATCAGTGGCGTTTTCCATGCGGCGAGCGTGTAAACAGAGCCATGCCCAGCAATTATCCAACAACCGGAGGTAGAGGTCCAACAAGGCAGCAGGAGTTTCGAGCTATACTGCTCAATGCTTTGACGCGCCCAATGGCGGCCCTCGTGGTGGCTATTACCCTGGCCATCGGCTTTACAATAAGTCCCTGGTTCTTTCCTGTGGGGGCGCTTTTCTACGCACTGATAGTATACTCCTCGCTACGTGATGCATCGGAAGCCAAACGGGTTGTAGACGAAACCTTCTATCCTGACCGTGCGCGCAAGCTCGATTTGAACAAGCTCAGTGGTGGCTATCAGACGGCCCTCCAGCATGCCCTGGATACTCGCAAGAAGATTACAGACGCAGTTGCCGCAACGGGCGATCCGGGGATCAGGAAGGCCCTCACCGAATCTACAGGCGATATAGAAGAGCTGGTGGGCACAATCTATGATATTGCCCTCAAAGCGCAGAGTTTGCAGTCCTCTCTTCAGGCATCTAATGTCAATATTTCCGCCTTGTCACAGGACGTTACCCGCCTGGAGCGCACCGTGAGCCAGACGAAAGACGAGTTCTCGAAGGGGCAGTATCAGGCTACGCTCGACGGCAAGCGCCAGCAACTGCAAAACTACACTGACACGCAGAATGCGCTGGATCGTTGGCATGCACAGTTAGACAACGCCTTGGGCACTCTCGATACCATTTTCTCTCAGGTGCTGCGCATCCGTTCTTCCGAAGTGCTAAGCCTGTCAACGGCAACCGACCAGGTATCGACCAGCCTCAAGAGTGAAGTACAAGCCCTGAAGGCCACTTCAGACGCTCTCGATACGGTTTATGGACTTAGCAGGTAAGTTTATGAAAATAGCACCCCTAAAAACGGCCCGAGTATGGCTCCTCGCGATACTTTGCGCCGGCCTGGCCGCGTGCGACAGTGGTGGGAGCGCGGCCAAGCCAACGCCTACTTTTTCAGGCACTATCAAGGTAGGCGTCGCCTCTCCGTACACAGGTGACACGGCTGATGGAGGTATCCAGATCTGGCAGGGTGCCCAGCTTGCCGCAGATGAGACCAACGCGGCAGGCGGTCTGCTGGGCAAGAAAGTCGAGATCGTGCCTGCTGATGATGGCGCGAACCCTGCCAGGGCTGAAAGCGTTGCGCGGGACCTCATTGGGCAGGGTATCGTGGCGGTGGTAGGGCATAAAGACAGCGGCGTTTCGATACCGGCTTCGGCTATCTACCATGCGGCAGGCATCGTGGAAGTTACCCCCACCTCAAGCAATCCTCTCCTGACCGCCCAGGGCTTCGATACGGTTTTCCGCGTCTGCCCTATCGATAGCACGCAGGGGCCGCTGTTGGCCGAACTGTTGATAAACAAGCTGGCGCTCAAAGGTATAGCTGTGCTCTACGCTGACACCGCTTATGGCCAGGGTCTCCGCGGCGAATTCGTGCGCCGCGCCGGTGAGTTGGGCGTGCAACCCCTCATGTCGCTCCAGATACACAGGGGCGACAAAGATTTCACACCGGCGTTGCAGCAGGTGCAGGCGAAAGCGCCTCAGGCTGTATTCTATGCCGGCAGCCTTCCTGAGGGCATTATTATCGCCTCCCAGATGAAGGAAATGGGGATCAAAGCAACATTTGTTGGCGGCGATACTCTTTTCCAGCCAGATTTTGCCGTGCAGACGGGCTCTGCGGGCGAAGGCGCCTACATCTCGGCTTTCTTTCCCGATGTGACACAGTCGCAGGACGCGACCGACAAGAACTGGGTGGTTTCCTACCGAGACGAGTTCAAGCGCAATCCCGGCGGCAACTCATCAGGCGGGTATGTGGGAGCACGGGCT
>JALYYZ010000190.1 GCA_030945985.1 Chloroflexota bacterium | reverse complement strand
CAATTCTATGCCGACCCTGGTGCCCACCTTGCAACCCTGACAGCCCCGTGTAAGGTACGCGACATGTCGCGTACCTTACACGGGGCTGTCAGGGTTGCAAGGTGGGCACCAGGGTCGGCATAGAATTGCCGTCGTTGATGGAGCCAGAGTGAGTAATGTCATCGATTGGGGCCGATTTGCTAGGTCGGGGCGGTGCCACATGAACAGCAGGCTGTTCATCGATACGTTTGACGGCGACACTCACAACCTGGTCCATTGTCTCCACCCATGTGAACTCTATATCACGCCGCACGGTCAGGGGGAGATCGAGCCAATCGTTCTTATTAGCTTGGGGAGCTATCAGCTTTTTGAAGCCGGCACGGTGGGCGGCTAGAGCCTTCTCTTTGAGCCCGCCTATGGGGAGGACGCGCCCAGTGAGAGTAATCTCACCGGTCATGCAGACGTCATGACGAATAGGGCGAGCGGTGAGGGCCGAGATGAGGGCCGTAGCCATGGTTATACCGGCTGAAGGCCCATCTTTCGGAATAGCACCCTCGGGCAGGTGGATGTGAATATCGCTCTTATCAAGAGTTTCTAGGTCTATCTCCAGATGGGCAGCCCTGGAGCGGGCATAGGTAAGCGCAGCGCGCGCCGATTCTTGCATCACATCGCCAAGACGCCCTGTTATGGTGAGGGAGCCACGTCCCGGCAGTGCAGCCACCTCGACCGGCAGCAGCTCGCCGCCGTGCTCGGTCCACGCCAGGCCGGTTGCTACCCCAATCTGATCCTGGCTCTGCTCTGCATCAGCCCTATATCGCGGCTGACCCAGAAACTCTTCTATGTTATGGCCGGCGACACGTACGCGCGTGATACGCCCCTGCACGACCTTGCGCGCCCCTTTCCTGCAGATAGTAGCCAGCTTGCGGTCCAATTCACGCACCCCTGCCTCGCGAGTGTAGGCACGTATTATGGTCCGCAGAATGCGGTCAGGAATCTCCAGGAAGCCGGGCTCAAGCCCGTGAGCTTCTATCTGCCTGGGCAAAAGATGTTGCCGGGCGATCTGTATTTTCTCTTCCTCAGTGTATCCACCTATCTCAATCACTTCCATACGATCACGCAACGGGCCGGCTATCGAGTGGAGCGTATTGGCAGTTGCTATAAAGAGCACGTCCGATAGATCATACGGCAGGTCAAGGTAGTGGTCCACGAAGGTATGGTTCTGAGCGGGATCAAGCACCTCAAGCATTGCGGCTGCCGGGTCGCCACGCATATCCGAGGTCATCTTGTCTATTTCGTCCAGCAGCATCACAGGGTTCGAGACGCCGGCGTTCTTCAACGCCTGGATAATACGTCCAGGCATAGCGCCTACGTAAGTACGTCTGTGCCCACGTATCTCAGACTCGTCATGCACCCCACCCAACGAGAGGCGTACGAACTTGCGGTTCATGGCCCTTGCTATTGACTGTCCAAGAGAGGTCTTGCCCACACCTGGGGGACCCACGAAGCAGAGGATAGCACCTGGCCGCCGCCCGGACTCGTCCGTCATACTTTTCCCCTTCATGCGCCGCTGTGTAAGTTGGCGCACAGCCAGGAAGTCGAGTATGCGCTCTTTGCATTGTGCGAGGCCATAGTGGTCCTCCTCCAACACTTGCTCAGCGAGGGGAAGGTCTATACGGTCATCGCTTCGGTGGCCCCATGGGAGCGAGAGCACCATGTCTATGTAGCTACGCAGCACTCCACCTTCCGGCGAAACAGAAGGCGTACGCTCCAACTTGTTCACCTCTTTGAGCATCCTCTGAAGGATTTCGGAAGGTATGCCTTTCTCCTCAAGCTTGACGCGCATCTCGGCTATCTCATTGCCGTCATCACCGGCAAGTTCTTCGTGAATCACCTTTAGCTGCTCTCTCAGGTAGAACTCGCGCTGGTTCTTGTCGAGAGAGGCTCGTACCTTGTCCCGGACGCGCTGCTCGGTCTCAAGGACATCGAGGGCGCTTACAAGAGCCGATGCAACATGATCCAGGCGCTGCGACTGGTCCTCTATCTCAAGCACCGCTTGCCTCTGTCCAACATCGTATAAGAGGTGCGCAGCAATCAGATCAGCCATGTAGCCTGGCTGCTTCGCCCCGCGTACATGATCTACGGCGTCGGTCGGCACAGTGCTGTTGAAAGAGGCATACGTCTCGAAGAGTTCGACCAGATGCAGCATCAGACTGTCAGACTCGTGACCTGAAGCTACCTTCTCCTGTATATACTCTATAAGAGCAGTTGCGCATGGTTCTACCTGCCTCATACTCTTGATACGCACCCGACGCAAGGCCTCAACCTCGACCTGGAGCGTAGTATCCGGCTGGCGGCGCACGTTACGCACCTCGACGAGTGTGCCTATGTTGTAGAGATCGGCCTCCTGGGGGTCGTCGCCTTCGCTTTTTTGTGCAACAACTATCAGGCAGCGGTCAGTGGCAACGGCCTCGTTAAGAGCCTGTACTGAACGTGTTCTCCCAATAGTTAGATTGACAAGAGTACGTGGAAAGACAACTACATTCTTGAGGGGCAGGAGAGGATACTCAAGGCGGTGCCTGCCTTGCTCGTCATGGGCATGCCCAGGATCGGGTGTAGAAGTGCCTTTTGCCATTGTATGTTTGTCCTACCTGTTCGCACATACGTTGAGAGTTAAGAAGAGGTGTATGCGCTGATGACATACGCTAACCTGCCGGAGCGCCCCGTGCGGGTGTCACATAGCGGATTATACCATAAGATTTTGTTTTGGCATATATCTATACGGAGAACGTCAGCCAAATGACACAGGAAGTGCGTCCACGCAGACAGGGAACAAACAACCACTAGAGGCGACTCCTCACTGAAGAGGCGCAAGATAAGCGCTTGCCGGTAGCAGACGGGACTTGTATTATGTTGAAGGAACTAATTCTAAGGTGAGGGAGAAGAATGTCTGAGAAGGCGAGCCGGCAAGATATCAAGACAGCCACAGGGGTAAGCGTAGCTGAGGCACTAGATGGCATCCTTGCGGAATTTGCGCCCTTGCCTGCCGTATCAGTAGCACTGGCACGGGCTCTGGGGTTGGTCCTGGCTGAGGAAGTATATAGCGATATAGATATTCCACCCTTTGACAACTCTTCGATGGACGGATACGCCGTAAAGTCCCAGGACACCGCAGGGGCAGATAATGACAAACCTGTAAGGCTAAAGATGCAAGGTTATATCCGTGCGGGCGCTGCGCTGCTTGAAAAAGACAGGGTTGAATCGGGTAAGGCTTTCCGTATTATGACAGGTGCCCCGTTGCCGCAAGGGGCTGACGCGGTTATTCGCTTCGAGGACACAAGCGAAGGTCGTAAGCTCGATACGATGAGATTGCTGCCGGGCGATGCGCGGGCCGAGCCGAACACTGCGGGAGGCGACGTACTGCTATTTAGAAGTGTAAAGCCAGGGGATAGCGTACGAAAAGCCGGGGAAGATGTAAAGGCCGGCGAGCTTGTGCTGAGGCCGGGGATCGTTATACGCCCCGCCGAGGTTGGCGTATTGGCAGCCGTAGGCAAGTCGCAGGTGCTTGTACATAGGCGCCCTCGCGTGGCAGTGCTGGCAACGGGCGATGAACTCGTAGAGCCCTCCGTCCTGCCGGGTCCCGGTCAAATACGCAACACCAACAACTACGCCGTAGCGGCCCAGGTGGAGCAATGGGGGGCGGAGGCCATCAACCTGGGCGTAGCAAGGGATAACCGAGAGCATCTGGTAGCGAAGCTAAAAGAAGCTCTTGCTCTGAAGCCGGATCTCCTTGTTACATCAGCCGGAGTGTCAGTGGGCGACCATGATATCGTGAAGGATGTGCTACTCGAAATGGGTAGCTTGAGCATGTGGAGGGTAAGGGTAAGGCCTGGGAAACCACTGGCATTTGGACGCATCGGTGAGAAAGGGGTACCATTCCTCGGGCTACCAGGCAACCCTGTATCGAGCATGGTTACCATGGAGCTGTTCGGAAGGCCAGCCATCATGAAAATGATGGGCAAAGCGCGACTACACAGACCCATCATAAAGGCTCACCTGTTGGAAGGGCTAGACAATGCGGGTGGCAGAGAACATTACATGAGGGGAATTATAGAGAAAGAGGGGGACGAATACACAGCGCGCCTGACAGGTGAGCAAGGCTCGGGAATACTAACGTCTATGTCGCGTGCCAACGCACTGCTTATAGTCGATGAGAAGACCAGCAGAATGGAGGCGGGGGAAATGGTTAGAGCGTTGATGCTTGATTGGCCTGAGGAGGTATTCTAATTCTAGTACCTCACCAGGAAACTATCGATAGTTTCCTGGTGAGGTACTAGAATTA
This sequence comes from Chloroflexota bacterium, assembly GCA_030945985.1. GTDB lineage: Bacteria > Chloroflexota > Chloroflexia > QHBQ01 > JADMIH01 > JADMIH01. The sequence goes on along the minus strand of JALYYZ010000190.1, from coordinate 6,935 downwards.
GAATTGTCACTGTCCGGAGCTCACTTGCTTTGAAGCTTTATCACCATCGAATCCTCAGTTGTAGAAACGTCCTGGACGGTGAAACTGGAGCCACCATAACTCGACTGCAACGACTTGTTTATTTCGGAGATCAGCAGGTCGTTGTTGATGTGGTCTATAGAGCTTGCGATGCTGCCTTTGAGATCGAACGGGAGTATATCGAGAGGAACATTCAAGTTACCGAGTTGAGGGTCGCCAACCATCTTCAGCGAGACTTGCCCATTCTGGACACTAAGTTGGTTCTTTACAGTGGCATTGATGCTAAAGGACATGAAGCCTGCGTCTATTTGGAAGGTGGGTTGAAGGTCCATCCGGTTTTGTGAAGTGAGATTTATATTGAGGCTTGTGAGGGTCAGACCGGATACGCCAGTAGCATAGGAGCCTTTGATACGATCTGCAGCCACCCTGTTCAGGTAGCGCTCGCCTATGGCGACTGTAAGATCGGGGTCTCCCGCAAGGCTCTGAGCCACACCAGGTACCTGCGTGACTATTACGGCAGACAATATCAAGGTAACAAGCACGCCGGTCAGCAGGCCGCCTATAAACCCACTGCCGAACCACCGCACACGTACACCACGCATCCTCCGCCTGTAGACCTTGTGAAGTGGGTGATGGCGGTCGTCTTGCTCTTTCGGGTTGGAGTAAGGAGCCTGGGACGCATTGTCGGCACGCACCGTAGGTCCGGTAGGCATGGTAGTATATGCCTCTGTAGGTGCATTGTAGCGGCCAGGGTCCCGATCGCTGTTCAAGGCCGTATCCGTCCCCACCGTAGTAGGCTACTCAAAGCCGGCACCATGCACGTTGAGCATCGAGGGCAAGACTAAACGCCCGAACCTCGCCGCTGCATCCAGTCGGCAACGTCAGCATGACTGATACAGACTACATTTTGCCCCTGTCGTTCGGCCTTCAGATCCCCATTACGAACTGCATGCATCACAACATCAAGGCTTGTGCCGATCATACGCGCTACTTCGTCGGCTGTATATTCCTCTTTGCTAAGATTAACGTGCTGATTGTCGTGAGCATGGTGCCGCTCGCGCATCTCAAGATGTACCTGGCCATCGTCAGCACCCGCGCCGGTACCGCTGGATGTGTCCATTCCTTCATTCAAGTCGCCCGAGTTGTTGGTCATCCGTCCCTCCATTCAATTCAATAAGCAAACGAGCAGGTAAACAAACACACAGACCAAGCTAAACGTAGAAAGATAGCGTCTGCACCCGCTCAGGCCTCCCGTTGTATTCTCCCTACCCACATGGAAGGATTACGAAGTTCCTCCATAGTAGGCATGAAGTCGGGGCCTTCCCAAACTCTATTGGCAAGGCTCACACCCTGTTGGGCAACTACGGCGTTTATAAAAGCTTCACCAAGCCTGTATTGCTCCATCTTCAGAGCGAGACCTGTAATGCGCACGAAAAGCTTCTCAGCAGAGCTGCGGTTGGCCGCACGAGCCTCAAAACGCTCCTTAATAACATTGTAGCTGGGGAGCAAGCGCTCTCCAACAGCGTTCATGATGTAGTTGCTGTAGCCTTCGATGATCGACATGAGAGCCTGCAATTTATTGAACAGCACGCGCTGCTCAGGGCTCATCATTTTCTCGATCCAGTTTTCACCGCTGCTAATGTTGGACATAGCGCGCTCGGCCAGGCCGCGCACGCCGGAGAGGTTGGAGCCGAACTGCAGGATGTCGTCGCTGATCAGACTAAAGTACTCTTCCAACAAAGAGTTGAAATATTCGCGCACCCATGGGTAAGCCTCGAACTCGTAGGCGTGCGTGGTCTCGTGGAGAGCGATCCAGAGCCTGAAATCATCGGCATCGAGACCCAGTTCTTTCTGCACGGCGTTGATATTGGGCTCGACAAAATAGAGACGGCCCTGGCTAACGGGCTCCTTGCCAAGAAGTGAGAGGTCATACTGGCCCAGCACGCGCCTCGCCAAATAGCCCAGGAGTATGCCAAGCTGCCCGCTCAACACAGACTGGCTAACATCACCCATTAGCATAGTCCCCAGGTTGCCGGGACCCTGTGCGCGCATATACATAGCTTCGATAGGCTCGAACAACTGCCGGAAGTTGGCTATGTTGGCGTCGATCCACTCATTGCGAGAGAAAGCCTGGATGGAGTCGAGCGGCACGGGTAGCTCCCGCCCTATCTCCGCCGTGATTACAGGGTAGCAACGGGCTACCATATCACGATAATAGCTCTCCCACGACTCGTGCCAACCAGGGGCAGGAGCCTCTTCACGGATGATCTGGTGGGCCATCTGGCGCACGCGGTTCCACTCCATCAGGTGAGGCGTACCCTCTCGTGCATACTGGCGTTTCTTGGTGCTTACCCAGGCGGTGCCAACTGCGGCCCCCGCTATCAATCCCAGGGTAATCAGACGTGTATTATATTTTGGCGCTGTGTTGGACATTGTGCTCCCATTCTAAGCCTGCGAAAAGGTTCATACCGGCAGGCTTTTTCACTATACCCGTAAGATCAGGGCGAGTCAAGACAATAAAGCAGACCATGAAAGGGCTAATGAGTGCTAACAAACTTCCCACCCACACGGCAAGCAGCAAGCACAGGGGCTCTGACGGTCAAGGCAATGTGCATGACTAACTCACGCCTTGATATACCTCACGTGATTTAGCACGCATAAGCCCTTACAGACCATGTGCGCGCTCGCGATGCAGTTAATCAGCCACTCACGCTCAGCGCCTTGAGGTGCAAGTGATAAGCCAGGCTTGTCGCCCTGACAGGGCGGCACCGGCTATTGAGTCCCTGGTATGGTTTTTGTAGGGGTAGAAGATGACGCGCCGTAGATTGAGCCTTTAGCCTGGTCAGGAGATAGTATCGAAAGGAGAGAGTAAGGGTGGATGTAATCACAAAGGTTAGCCGGGAGCGATTCTCGGAAGGTATAACGATAGAAGAGTTTATTCAAGGCATGGGCACAAAGGGCGAGTCATTCATAGAAGCTTATCGAGGCTTCGCGATCACAGAGAAGGACACAGAGACACTGCGAGGTTGGGTTACGCCTTTGCGAGTGCTGGTGCTGGCAGAGGACTGGTGTGGCGACGTGTTACGCTATGTACCTATCCTGTGGAAGATGTCGGATGCTGCGGGCAAGTGGGAGGTGCGCGTCTTTTATCGCGACCACAACCCGGATCTTGCCGAATTGTGGCTCAAAGAGGGCAAGTACAGAGCCATACCGGTTATAGTATTCTTCGACAATCAGATGAACGAGTTAGCCTGCTATATAGAGAAGCCGGCTCCGGCTTACATGGCTGACGAGATGACAAGTCAGGCATTCATTCAGGAGCATCCTGAGATGCAAGACGCATATCTACCTTCAGAAGAGATGAGCGATGAAACACGCAGGCTTTATCACAGCTTCGCAAGAGCTTACCGCCTCATGTTGCGTGAGCAGTGGAAGCAGATGTTTGTTGATGAGATCCTGAGTAAGTTGAGAGACGCCCTGGCGAAGTGAAGAGCTTCAGCCCAATATATCAACCTGATTTGAAGTTCAGGATGTCTTTCAAGGTTTTCCGTCACGCCGCCGGGTAAATGGCATGAGGCATTTATTCACTCGCGGCTAACAGACGATTCATCTCGGCCTCTGTGTCGATGTCTGTACCGGCGTCCCATTCGCGGTCACCTGTAGTAGGCGCAATTATATTATTTCTCTCATCTACAAAGACCAGGCTAGGGGCAAAGCCTGCAAGCTCTTCTTCGGAGACTGAAGCCGAGCACATAATGATGAGTTTATCCCCAGTGTACCCGAGACGAGCAGCCGCACCATTGAGGCCAATTGTGCCGGAGCCCGCGTCACCCAGGATTGCGTAGGTCTCGAACCGGCTGCCCGTTGTGACATTGACCACATACAGCCATTCATAAGGCACTATATTGGCGGCTTCAAGCAACAACCGGTCTATAGTAAGGCTGCCCACGTAATGCAGATTAGCTTCGGTTACATGAGCGCCATGTATTTTAGACTTGCACATTGTTCGAATCACTTCCCGTTTCTCCCCTCTCCCCAATCTATCTGCATCTTCTAATAAATATATCAGCTTTTCCGGGAGGCTGCCACAGCAGGAGCATGAGCTAGTGCATCTTCATGGGCCTTTTACCCTTTGGAAGGAAAGCAAACAAACCAGAACCCTGCGGGTTCTGGTTTGTTTGCTTTTGGAAAGAAGACCTCGTTCCCAATAGGTCCATGAAGCTGCACTAGGGACTTGAGCGGCATGGAAAACACCAGCCGCAGGGACACCACACGAGAGTATCCTTTGCCATGTGAGTGTGCCCCACACTCACGCACCGGAAATGGAGTTGCGGATTTGGTCCCAGTCGGCTTTCGGAACCGACACAAATGCCTTGACTATAGCTGGATCGAAGCGGCTACCTACTTCCTCAAGCAATATGGATACAGCCTGCTCATAAGAGCGGGCGTGGGCATAAGGGCGCTCACTTGTGATTGCATCGAACGCGTCCGCCACGGCAAAGATACGTGCCTCGAGGGGGATCCGTTGACCTTGCAGGCCCTGAGGGTATCCACTGCCGTCCCAATGCTCGTGATGGCATAGAACTATGGGCAGCGCCGGCTGCAGAAACTCGATACCCTTCAGCATTCTATAGCCAAGCTCTGGGTGCTCGCGCATTTCGTTCCATTCATTTTCGCTCAGAGGCCCAGCCTTGTGAAGAACATTGTCGCGCACGCCGATCTTACCCACATCGTGGAGCATAGCCCCTTGCTCGATATAACGCAGTCGCTCAAGATCGGTTATGCCTAGCTGTCGTGCCAGCCTGAGAGTAAAAGCGGCCACACGAACGCTATGTCCATGCGTGGCAACATCACGGGTGTCGAGCATGCTGGTGAGTGCATGAAGTGTGGCACGGTAGGTATTCTTTAGATCGGTATAAGCCTGGGCGAGCAACTGGGCCTGGCGATGCTCGGCCTCATACCGCCGGACGTTCTCGATGGCTATCACCGCAGCGTCGGCCAATGCCTCAAGGATACGCATGTCCTCGCGATTGAAATCTTCGCCCGAAACCTTGTCTACAACTTCAAGAACGCCCGTCACACGAGAAAGCACCATCAAAGGAGCACAGAGGAGCTTGCGGCTGTCGTAGCGGGCCAGACCACCGGATAGTAGAGGCCCGGAAGGTCCAACCCAAAGGTCGTTATCGATAAGGGGGCGCTTCCATAGAGCCGTACGCCCCTCAAGTGTGCTCTCATCAACAGCCAGGGTCGTACCTTTTCGCTCCGAAGCGACGCGCCCGGACGTTACCTCGAAGGTTAGGGCAGCACCCTCACTGTTGAGTAGCATGAGGGCACCGCCCCGTGTGTCAAGTATCTCGGCAGCAGCCGCCACAATCTGGTTGAGAAGGGTGTCAAGCTGGACAATAGAGTTGAGCGAACGCACAATATCGTAAAGGCGGGTGAGTCGCTCCAGCATATTGAGACCGCCCAAGGAAGGCAAAGGAGCAGTACCCTTGAGAGGGGGTACAGACTTCATGGGCTGCGTCCTGTCTGGCTCGCCTTTTCTATTTTGCTCAGGATCTTCGGGCATGGCTATAGCTGGGTAAGCTGTTGTTATTATACATGAGCAAGTCCATGCTATGGCAATCTATGCGGCGCACCGCCCTTATCTGTTTTTTATATTCTATTCGTGCATAGAGCATAGAACCTTAGTGCTTATGTGTCCCTCATGGTAGCAATTATCCCTGTGTTTGGCTGTAGAAGGAATCGGTAAGGGCGCAGTCTACGCCCGGCACTATACGCTCTTCGCTCATATAGCCAGGTCGCGCCTAGTACCTTACCAGGAAAGTATTAATGGTTTCATGTTTCTCACCTGCGGTGAGAAACATGAAACAAACCAGTCAATCTTTAGCTGGTGAGGTACTAGCATACTATACCCGCTCATTGCAGTTTGCCTGGGATAAATGTCATATCAATATGATGTTTCTTGCCCATTGCGCCAAGGGGCAACTTGTTAGTAGAGATACTTGCTCATCCTGAGTGGGCTTCTAAGCCGCCCTCGCCCTGAACCTAGAACCCCATGCAGGAGGACGACCGTCGGCCGCTCCCGCATCGCCGACCCGTCGACGTCGAACCACAACGACGTTCCGTCGACGCTGACGCGCATCGCACGATTGTTCGCTGCGGCGGACGGCCGGGACAACAGATTCGGGAGTGCCCGTCAAGACAACGAAGCCCGGCCAACTGGCCTGGCTTCGTTGTGCTGTGCTGCGACATGCCTCTAGCGGAACCGCACGACGCGGTCATGCTGGCCGTGGGTCGCCTGCTGTCGTTGCGCCCGCGTCAGAGCCAGCGGCTTGATCTTGGCCTCCGGCTCCTAATGAGCGTGCCGATACCTATGGATAGCATTCCAAGGGCAAACATAACTGTCAAGAACCCCTCATTGTTGTCACCGGTTCTTGGCATACCAGGTTGCCCGCCACCCTGGGCCACGAACTGCGGTGCGACGCGGACGTGCGTCGCCTGCTCGTAGCCGTAGGCGAGGCCGAGCAGCTTCGATTCGCCCCAGCGGGGGCCGATGAAGGTGATCCCGAGCGGCAGTCCCTTGTCATAGCCGGCCGGAACCGTGATATCGGGGTAGCCCGACACCGCAGCGGCCGTCGACGAGCCGACGAAGTACTCGAAGTGGCCGCCGAGGTTGCCCTCGTTCGGGTTGTCGTTCGTCGGCCAGGCGGGCCCGTTGGTGAGCGCGATGATCGCGTCGAGGTGGTTATCGGCCATCACCTTGTCGATCGCAGCCTGAATGGGCGGCGTCGTCGCGGCTCGCAGCGCGGCGCAATCGGCGTCACGGCCGTTCGTCTTCTGGGCAGCCTCGAAGACGGCGTCGTTCCAGGGGCCTTCGAGGTTAGGATGAGCCTTATCGAACGCGATCAGGTCGG
>JALYYZ010000339.1 GCA_030945985.1 Chloroflexota bacterium | reverse complement strand
GGCGCGACATGGTGCAGAGACGAGACGACATCGTGGGCCTCGACTCGGCCATATTGATGTCCCCGCTCATCTGGCAAGCTTCCGGGCACGTGGCCGAGTTCACCGACCCTATGGTCGACTGTAAGGTGTGCAGGCACCGCTTTCGAGCCGACCACATAGTGGGCAATAATTGTCCTGACTGCGGTGGGGCGCTCACAGAGGTAAGACGCTTCAATATGATGTTCAAGACGTTCGTTGGGCCTGTTGAGGACGACGCTGCAGTCGCCTACTTGCGTCCCGAGACGGCCCAGGGCATATTCGTCAACTTCTTCAACGTCCAACAATCTATGCGGCGCAAACTGCCATTTGGCATAGCCCAGCAAGGCAAAGCTTTTCGCAACGAGATCACACCCGGCAACTTCATCTTTCGCACGCGAGAGTTTGAGCAGATGGAGATGGAGTTCTTCGTGAGGCCCGGCACCGACGAAGAATGGCACCAAAAGTGGGTGGAGACGAGATATGCGTGGTACCTCAAGTACGGCATGAATCCCGAAAGCCTGAGGATAAGGGTACACGAGAAGGCAGAACTTGCACACTACGCCAAGGCTACCTCCGACATAGAGTATAAGTTTCCATGGGGTTGGGGTGAGCTCGAGGGCATCGCCAACCGTGCCGACTTTGACCTACGCAAGCATAGCGAAGCAAGCAACAAAGACCTTACCTACTTTGAAGACGACACGAACGAGCACATCTTCCCCTACGTGATCGAACCGGCCGTCGGTCCGGATCGGATTGCACTCTGCTTTCTGCTCAATGCTTACAGAGAAGAGCCGGACAAAGAAGGGACACGCGTGGTGCTGCGGTTTCACCCCGCGATCGCCCCGATCAAGGTCGCTGTGCTGCCTCTCTCGAAGAAGCTGGCCGACGATGCTCGCAAGGTGCAAGCGCTGGTGCAGCCCCACTTCATGTCACAATATGATGATACAGGCTCTATAGGCAAGCGGTACAGGAGGCAGGATGAGATCGGCACCCCCCTCTGCGTAACGGTCGACTTCGATACCCTGAACGACAACGCGGTCACCGTCCGCGATAGAGACAGCATGGACCAGGTGCGGGTGCCAGTCGAGGAATTAGTGCCTCGGCTGGGCGACATGCTCAAACTGGGGCAATAAGCGGCAGTTCCCGGAGCCCTTCCAGGGAGAGAACTCATCTGTTGGAGAACAAAGAAATTGGAACCCGACGTATTCCGATTTCTTTGTTCTTCTCTCTTTCTTTATAGGGTGGCACGGAGAAGCACCGGCCCTGTTCAGGCACCGCAGCTTGCTTCTTATGACACACTCTGACTTTTATCCTATTGGTAACAGGACTTTATACCCTTAGTCAGACGACCGTAAGACAGATATAATTCGTGCATGAGGGTGAAGTAGGACCGGCGGTTCTACGTATCCTATGGGCATATACCAACGTGCCCGATCCCAATATACAGGAGCACGGTGTGTGCGCTAGTTTTCAGAATGGAAATGTTCCGCAACGAAGCGACGGCGATGAGCAGCATGGACCCCAACCGGGGTTCAGACTACCCTGGACCTCCACGCCTTCAGAAGGAACATCGGGCATGGGTGGTATCACGGCTGAGCAATCCAGTGTGCTTGCCGGGCCGATGCCTGCACCTGAAAATATGCCTGGCTTCCCATTCTATAGGCCTGAAGAGGACCTGACCATACAAGCACATCAGGCACACCAGGCGCCGACGAACCAGGGCAGCACCCTCATACGCCCACTGCCGGGCATGAGCAAAACGCCGCAAGCTGTTGCTCAACAGGCCAAACCACTTCAAGCTACTCAACAGGCACAACAAGCGTCAGGCATACAACAACTCAGGCCACAGCAGACCCAGGCGAGCCCGCAAAATATAACTTCGCCCCTTCCCAGAACGACAACACAGCCCCATCTAAGCAGTACCAACCCGAGCAACACGGGAAGGCTCAACTTGAACATGGTCGCAGGTGACCATCTCGGCACGACCGACCAGTTGGACCTCATGTTTCTCGAGCCGCGTACCATTCCGGAAACAGGCCTCAACCAGGGATTGATCTCTGACCTTGTAATTAAAACGATGTATTTCACATCGTACCTGAGCGGCCAGGAGTTGTCCGCTGCATTGCGACTTCCCTTCTATGGCGTGTTGGACCATGCCGTCAACATGTTGAAGAAAGAGCAGCTCTGCGAGGTAAGCGGTACGTCGGGCCTGGGCGAGGCAGGATACCAGTATATTTTGACTGTGAAGGGTATGGAGCGCGCCCACCAGGTGCTGAATCGCTCCAGTTATATAGGGCCCGCGCCGGTGCCGCTCGCGCGATATATAGAGGCGTTGAAAGCGCAGACGTCCAAGAAGCCGACCGTGACGCGAGAAATGGTTGAGAATGCTCTTAAAGGTATGATTACGAGTGAAGAGTTGAACAACGCGGTAGGAGCCGCAGTCAACGCAGGCAAATCGCTCTTCCTCTTCGGTGCTCCCGGCAACGGCAAAACACTTCTTACCGAACGCATTGCGAACATGCTCGGCGGTAGCCTGGCCATACCTTACTCGATTGAGGCAGACGGACAGATAATCCAGCTCTTCGATTTGAACAGCCACCGCCCAGATGTCCCACACGGCGCTAACGAGTCCGACTCGACGCGCGCTGAGCTGGGCGACCGGCGATGGGTGCGAATACACCGGCCGGTAGTCATGGTAGGCGGCGAACTCGCTATGTCGTCGCTGGACCTTGTATATAACGAGAACGCAGGCTTCTACGAAGCACCCTTCCAGTTGAAGGCTAACGGTGGTCTCTTCCTGATAGACGACTTTGGGCGTCAGCAAGCGAGCCCGCAGGCGCTGCTCAACAGGTGGATTGTGCCACTGGAGAAGAGCATAGATTTCCTGACGCTCAAAACCGGCAAGAAACTACAGGTGCCATTCGAGCTTTTCCTGGTGCTCTCAACCAATTTGCAGCCTGAAGAGTTGATAGACGACGCTTTCCTGCGCCGCATCCAGAACAAGTTAAATGTGCCCGATCCGACGCCACAGCAGTTCTGCGACATCTTTATTGCCCAGTGCCGCAGCATGAATGTGCCATTCGACCAGCACGGCTTCACGCACCTTGTAAACAAGCATTATCTTGAGGTGAGCCGCCCATTCAGGGCATCGCAGCCTCGTGACCTGTTGCGTCAACTTATAGGCATCGCACGCTATCGCAACATGCCTCCCGAGTTGTCGCCACAACTATTGGATCTGGCTTGCTCGACGTACTTTGTGAGCGCAAAACCCAAGAAGTAAGGACCAGGCAATAATATGGGACTCGTAGAAAGAGTAGACGAAAAAGGCAAAGTATTCACACAACGCATCAGGAAATCGAGCGTGGAAGTGAACATCACGACAGTGCAAGGCCATATACACGGCCACCTGCACGTTGCGCCTGGATCTAGGGTCAAAGACCAGTTGGACAACAAGGAAGAAAGGTTCATCGCCATCACCGACGCAACTTTTAGGACCGGCGAAAGCGAGACGTACGCGGGCTTTGTCGCTGTCAACAAAGAGTACGTGATAGCTGTAATTCCTATTGACGAGCCAAGACTCAGCGCTGAAGAAGAGTACCCGCATTACTAGGCCGGGACTCTCCAAGAGATGCGACGCAGTTCAACAACGCAACACTACAACATACGACCCTGAAGGGCTCGGTATTGGCCCCGAAAGGATAACAGATGTTCTTAGAGCAAAAGAGCAGGGAAGAGGCTCACGAAAACGTACAGCCTATGGCACCAATGGGTAGCAGTCAACACGGTGGCATGGCAGCTGTGCTACGCCCTGCGTCTAACGGAGGGTTAGCTCAACAAACCGGTAACAGACCAGGGGCGTCACCAACAAGTGAAGCCATGAATGCGCCCGAGGGGCGTGCCGCAGCCGCAAAAGCTGCCGCATTGCCACTACAAGAGCCGAAGATGATGCAGGCTCCCCCACATTTAGTGCAAGCGATGATGCAGCACATTCTTTCAGGGCTCCCTACCAATGTGTCGTTAGAGCGAACTACAGAGGTGGAGGCGATGCTCAACGAACGGTTCATGGCGGTACTTACTCAAATTCCAGGCGCAATGCCGCCAGGTGGGCGGGAAGCGCTGCACACAGCTATTATGGACGAGATACTTGGCCTTGGGCCCCTGGAGCCTCTTCTAAAGGACGACACCGTCACAGAGATCATGGTTAACGGGCCTAATGCTGTTTGGGTAGAACGTAAAGGGCACCCTATGGAAACGGGGATCACTTTTCTGAACGAGGAACATGTGATGAGGATCGCCCAGCGCATAGTAGCCCCACTGGGCCGCAGAATAGATCGCAAATGGCCCATGGTCGACGCAAGGCTCCCGGATGGCTCGCGCGTGAATATAGTAGGGCCGCCGTGTGCCATCGATGGCACAACCATCACCATACGCAAATTCTTCAAGACACCTTTGACCGTGCAGAACCTGATCGAATATGGCACTATAAATCGTCCGATGGCCGACTTCTTACAAGCGTGCGTGGCGGGCAGACTTAATATGTTGGTGGCGGGTGGCACAGGCTCAGGTAAGACTACGCTCTTGAACGTCTTGTCCTCTTTCATACCGGAAGGCGAACGCATCATCACCATAGAAGACTCGGCAGAGCTAAAGTTGAATCAGAGACATGTAGTATCGCTGGAGTCGCGTCCGGCAGACTCGGACGACATCGGTGCTGTAACTATAAGGCACCTGGTGGTAAATGCTCTGCGCATGAGGCCGGAGCGTATTGTGATCGGTGAGGTGCGCTCGGGTGAGGCTCTTGATATGCTCCAGGCGATGAACACCGGACATGACGGCTCATTGACTACTCTTCATGCAAATACGCCACGGGATGCATTATCCAGACTGGAAACGCTGGTGATGATGTCAGGCCTGGATCTGCCCGTGCGAGTCATCCGGGAGCAGGTAGCCTCGGCAATCGATCTCATCGTTCAGCAAGCAAGGCTCAGGGACGGCTCGCGCAAAGTGACTTATATAACGGAAGTACAAGGCATGGAAGGGGAAACTATCGTCTTGCAAGATATCTTCCGCTTCCGTGAGACAGGCTCCGACGCTGAGGGCAAAGTAGTAGGGCAATTGATGCCTACCGGCTTGCTGCCCAAGTTCATAGGCAGATTGGACATGGCCGGACAGAGGGTAGATAGAGCTATCTTCGCGCCAGGCAACTTTGATATGTAGA
>JALYYZ010000162.1 GCA_030945985.1 Chloroflexota bacterium | reverse complement strand
CGCCACACTCTGTTGTACTTGCCGCCTGTAGGGTCCACGAAGAACTCGACCACCTTTTTCTGGACATTCGCAATCCACACCTCATGTATTCCCGCAGCAGCGTAGAGGGGCACTTTGCGGCGGCGGTCTGTGGCAAGGGTACTATCTGCCACTTCGATAAGCAGCAGTATGTCATCAGGGCCGGGGTGCTGCTCCTGTTGAGTATTGAGATAATAGCTAGACCTGAGTAGAGTCACATCAGGCTGCGGCTCGTTTAGCCCGTCTATGTAGATGGGACTTTGTACCCGAACTACGCCCCTATCCGCCAGCAAGGGAGCAAAGAACATAGTCAACCGGTCCATGCAGCGTGCGTGGGGGACATGGATCGGGGTCATCTGTACAATCTCGCCGTCGATAAGCTCTACGCGGTCATCCTCACCGACGATGCCTGCATCGCCCATCTTGTGGTATTCGTCTACTGTAAAGCGTCTGCGCGCGTACTCGGCCACCATATTGCATCACCTGCCTATCTAATATGTAAGGTACTGAATGTGTAACTTGCGCCCTACTATATACTAAGCTCCAGATACTAAGCGCCAGAGGCTCACCAAATCTCTGGCATGCCTCCCTAATGCACCTTCCAGCGACCTCTTGGGAAAACAGCGTTTCTTTCCAAGAACAAAGAGATCGGAGCCCTCCGGGTTCCGATTTGCTTATTTTGCCTTTCAAAAGCTAAAAGGTCCATGAAGCTGCACTAGCCTGTGTGCTCGCGCAGGAAGGCGACGGTGCGCTCCCATGCTAATTGAGAGGCTTCGGCGTCATACTCGGGGCGGTTGGTCTCGAAGAACCAATGCTCGGTGTTAGGGTAGGTGTAGAAGTCGGCTAAATGTCCGGCGGCCTTTATTTTGGCCTCGAGCGCGGGGATCTCTGCCGTCGACTCGTAGCGGTCGTCGGAGGCCCAGTGACCCTGCAAGGGCGCGTTTGCATTCTTGTGATAGTCTGCATTCCACTCGCTTGCTCCGTAGAATACAACCACGGCGCCTATCTCGGGTCGTAGGGTGGCAAGCCATGTGACATATGCCGCGCCCATCGAGAAGCCGATCGCGCCAATGCGTGTGCCTGCACCTTGACCTGGCACATCGAGTTGCAGATTAGGACTGTTCAGCAGATAGTCGAGGGCGACCTGCTCTGTCGCGATAGCTTTTTCTCCGCCATCACGCTCGAGGGTACTGACCAGGGCTTCGGCTTCGGGGATCGTGGAAGCGGTTCGCCCGTCGTAGAGGTCGGGGGCGAGCACAGTGAAGCCTTCGGCGGCGAGGCGGTCGGCCAGATCGGTGAAGAAGTCATTCAAGCCCCACCACGCATGGCAAAGCAGTACGCCGGGCCCCTTGCTACCTTTGGAGTTAACGTCCGAGTTATCTTCGGAGTTGCCTTCGGCCTCCGCAAGATATGCGCGAAGGTTGCTTCCTTGAGGATCGATCTGTATAAAATTACCCATGTTGTTGGTTCTCCTTATACTCCAATACGACCTTTGTGTTCAAGAAGGCGGCTAACCGCTCCGCTTCGGCTTCAATGCCCTCGCGGACCAACGCAGCGGGCGGTGTGGTTGAGAACATACGAACCTTGAGGACCCTTTGCGCTCGCTCGGTTGTATAGTCCCAGACGCCTTTCATATACCCGTCAACGAGGACGACAGCAGTGATCCAACCCTGCGGGCGAAAGACCTGGTTCTTGTAGGCCCTGGGTAGGATTGGCTCGATATTGCGCCCGGTTCCCAACACATAGGCATCGAACAAGGGTAGCAAGTTTACCGAACCTGACACTTCACTCTCTTCCATTGACTCAATCGTTGCACGTAGAGCTAACCCACGCCAACCTTCTACGTCGACCTCTTCCATCTCGTCCTCTAGTGACTTGAATACTTTCCTGGCCTGGCTAATTCCTCCACCTCCCCACCACCAGAGGGCGAAATCTTCCGGCTTAGCCGGGCCGTAAGCCTTAAGATAACGGCGGGCGATCTCTTGCAGTGCCAGGTGCGGCTCGACCGGCTGCCCGTTCTGCTCTGCCTGTAGGTTGATCCACCGGCCTGGATTAACGAAGGTAACATTCCGGCCCTGGCTAGGTCCAAAACAGAGGTCGCCTCGGAATGCCGATGGTTTGAAGAGAGAACCCCAGCTTGAGGCGAGCAATATCCTGCCCAATTCAGGGTCCTCCAGGTGCGCGGCCACAGCAGTCGTGAACTGTTCGCGGGTCATCGGTTCACTGCTGAGCACCTGGGGGACGGCCGCCAGGAAGGCATCGTACTGCGCCGCTGTCAGGCCGAAATAAGCGTAATGACCCCATCCCCGATTATCGTTCACGCTGCGTGCGGCGACATACAAGGGTAATTCGCCGGCAGAGATCAGGTGTAATGTTCCGCGCATCGCCCATGTCTTAACAAGTGCACGGTCCTTCCACAGGGCGGATTGGACGTCCTCCCGAGTAAGTCCATCCACACGCGCCCAGACCGCCAGTTCGGCTGCGGACATCACCTGGGCCTGGATGCCGCCGGTGCGTGTCACTGCTTCAACAAAGTCCTGGCGTTTCAAGCGTGGTGATAGGCCGTGTTGCGCCAAACGCCAGGCGTTGACCTGGTCCCACGTCAGTGATCTCATAGTCCGTCTCTTCGTTCCATGTGCTCAAAGAAGCACGGAGCATCGCCAGGCACTGCATGCCACCATGCCAAGAAAAGTCACGTCCTGCCTACTACGGCCTGAAAGCTTGAGCAGCCCGCTTTGTTCACCAGCTGTAGATTGCCGCGCTGCCGGCTCCCTGGTCCACAATCGCATAGCCACAGGGTAACTCCTGTCACCCGGCAACCGGGTGGTCGAAAGGCTTGGATTTCTGAAGCATCGATCACCAGTAACCTGTGGAGCATTCTATGTGCGGTCAACAAGCGGTTGTAAGCATCATATTGTTGCGCTATTATAGCACATTAGTTCTACACAGTCCGTAGCTGTCGAGCTATTTGGCCATTCCTGAATACGAGACGAGCGGACCATGTGTCAGCACGGTCTTGTGCGCTTCTTCTTCCCTCTTCGCCCGCCTTAGCTGAAAATATCGTCCACGCTCAGGGTGATGTCCGGCAAGCTCTGCGGGCTGATAATATGGCCCAGCCCCACGCGCCCCACCCTGTTGTACTTGCCGCCCGCAGGGTCCACGAAGAACTCTACTACCTTCTGCTGCACATTCGCAATCCACACTTCGTGTACTCCCGCAGCAGCGTAGAGAGGCACTTTGCGGCTGCGGTCTGTGGCAAGTGTACTATCGGCTACTTCGA
>JALYYZ010000159.1 GCA_030945985.1 Chloroflexota bacterium | reverse complement strand
GCGTAGCTCTCCCTTGCATAGGTCATTCGCCAGGGCAATAAAGGCCCAGGGTGGTAATCCCTCTTATTTGCTCAAAACCGGCACTGCGGACCTCAATCTGGCGGCCCCCGCGTGGGGCTGCCCCGCCCTGGCTTACGGACCGGGCGATGCGTCCCTGGACCACACTCCCGAGGAGCATATATTTCTCGCCGACTACCTCTGCGGTATAAGAGTGATCGAGGAGGCCCTCTCTCTATTCACGCATCTAGCCTAGTGCAGCTACCAACTACCCCTTAGCTTTTGAAAGTAAAAAAGAGCAATATGACCCGCAGGGTTTTGATTGCTCTTTTCCTGCAAAGAAGCGCTCTTTCCCCAAGAGCTTGCTGGACGCTGCACTAGGATTGGGTGCAGATGCACTCTCAGCTTACTACGCTACAAACTCCTGGTCGCCTGGGTCGCTCGGATCACGCTACGGGCGCAGCTCGCTATGCGCGATCAGCTCGGCCAGAGCGACGTGATAACGTCCCAGCATGTTGATCTGTTCATAGGAGAGCGGAGAGACGCACAACCTCTTCTGGCCTGACCTCAGCCCCATCGGCAGCGCCGTTCAATGTCTCGGTGAGACTATTCTCTACCCACCTGAGACCGCCTGGAGGATTTCCAGGCGGTCTCCCGGCTTGAGAGGGACGTCGAGTCGCTCAAGCCAGCGGGTACTCTCTTCATTGTAGAAGATCAGCACATGAGGACGCAGCTTCTCCGCCTCGTCGTAGAGGTGGACGCGTAGCAGGGGGTATCTGTCGCGGAGGCTCGCCAGAGCTTCCGCAAGGGTGGCTGCCTCTATAGTAACGGGGTTGAGGCCGCCGGTGCAGTCGCTCAAGATTGAAGGAACCGTGACGCTGATGTCCATGCTACCCTGCCTGCTCCGCATTTCGTGCCCACGTTTTTATCGAGGTGATGCGAGGGAACTGGCCGGGCAAGCGATTCCATGCCTCACCGGCGTCGGTGGAGTAGAAGACTTCGCCCATGCTCGTGCCGAAATAGACGCCGGGCCGCTCGCAGCTATCGACGGCCAGCGCGTCCCGGAGCACGCCTACGTAGTGTGGCTGCTCCGGGAGACCCTGCGCAGTGGCTGTCCAGCTTGTGCCCCCGTCGCGGGAGCGGTAGACCCGCAGCCGCCCGTCTGACACGTGCCTCGCCCTATCGCTCTCCAGAGGGATCACAAAGAGGTCTCCATTCGCGGTAATCCCCATAGGGAAACCGAAATTGCTTGGGAGGCCACTCTCGATGGGCTGCCACGAGTCTGCGGCATCGGTAGATTTGAAGACCCCGCCGTGGAACTGTAAGTAGAGGGTGTCCGGATGCCTGGGGTCAAGGACGATCTTATGCACGCAGCGCCCAACTTCCTGGGTGCGCACGCCTGTCACTACCGCCGGCAAGCCCTGGTTGCACACTTTCCAGCTTTCACCGCTATCCTCTGTGCGAAATACGCCCACCGCCGAGATGCCGACCCACAGCCGCGCGGCGTTAGCAGGATCGACCAGAATGGTATGGAGGCAGAGCCCTCCGTTGCCTGGCGCCCACTCGTCACGGGTCGGGTGCCTGGTAAGTCCGGTCACCTCGTCCCAGGTGGTGCCGCCGTCGCGGCTAGCGAAGAGACCCGCCTGGTCGACGCCCGCGTAGAGCGTCCCTGGCTGCGAGGGATGTCCCGGCACGATTTGCCAGATACGGTTGAGAGTGTGACCACTCTCTTGCGTGTAGCTGGGGCTGCGCTCGACCTGCGTCCAGTTCTCGCCCATATCGTCGCTGACGCGGATAGTAGGGCCATAGACGAAGTGCGATGTGCCCGCGAAGAGCCGGTCGCCGGCCCGGCTATCGCCATAGAGGCTGTAGATCTCCCAACCGTCGAGATGCGGCCCCGTCATCTTCCAATTTTGCCGTTCTGTGTCCGAATGAAAGAAGAACGCGCCTCTGTTGGTGCCCACAAGCACTGTCACCAGACCCGCCTTGCCGGCTTCGCCAACCTTGTCTATCATAACTGTTTGCCTCCTCACGAGATAAGAGTTGCCCTAGATGTAGTCCAGACTATAGCACTTACGTTCTATTGAGTCAAGCGTCACATCAGAACCCTTCTCACGGGCCCATTTTGCTGTAGTTATCCACATAGACCGCACTCTTCGTTGCGCCGCCACGCCTTGATGCCTCTTCAGGCGATCTCCTGGGAAAGAGCACTTCTTTTTACTACAACAAATCAAGATAGTGGACTCTTTGATTTGCTGTCTTATTTCCAAACCCTAGAGTAGTCGCCTCGACGCGGGGTTACATGCCTATGGAACTGACCGGCAAGCTATCAATGTTCCAGTTCACTGCTTCCATTACCTAGTGCAGCTTCCACGGACCTCTCAGCTTTTAGAAGTAAAACAAGGAAATCAAAACCCGCAGGGTTTTGATTTCCTTGTTCGTGGAAGGAAGTGCTCGTTTCTAATACGTGGCTGGAAGCTGCACTAACGGACGGGGTCAAGGCGAGCCGGGCGGCCAACCTGGGCTATCCAGTGCTGTCGCCGGAAAGTAGACGTCCTTCGATTCTCGCCGCCACCAGCCGCCTCCGGGGGTGCCGAACCTCGTAAAGGTGTAGCTGTAGAGCTGGGCCCGGATATACCTGGGTGGCGCAGCCGGGAAGGGGTTCTTGCCGAGGAGCCCTAGCACGTCGGGAGAGCCTTGCAGTAATCTCCTCATGAAGAGGCTGAACCAGTCACCCGACGAGGGGTCGTCTGCCGAACCGCTCAGCGCGGCGAACCACATCTGCCAGTCGAGCCTGGGTTGGTGGGGAGCTACAAAAGCGGGCGCCTTGTTCACATCGACGGGCTTGTACCTGAACTCGTACTCTCGCCACTCTTTGCCGTCGGCACTCCCCTCTACAACTATCTCGGGGCGTGAAGTCGTCATCACGGCGAAGAGGCCATAGCTGTTCACCACGTCAAAGGGGCTCAGCCTGACCGCCAGGTCATAGAGGGGCGCGGGCACGTTTTTGGAGCTGAAGTAGCTGCTCTCCACCTGCGTCCAGGTGAGCCCCACTATCAGCACGGCGAGGAGCGTTGTGACTATTCTCCTCGGGAGTAGGAAGCGCGGGTCTCTTTCTGCAGGCTTCTCTATGCGTTTGCGCAGCCACGCCGTCCGCGCCGGCCATGCCGATATGAGCCTCACCAGTATCGTGTCGTCCAGCAAGAGGATGCAGAGAACTATGCTGAGCACGTTGAAAAAGGCAAAGTTGCCCGTAAGCATAATAAATAGTTGGAGCATCACCAGCAGGGCGGCTCCCAGTAATCGCACTCTGCGAGGCCCGAAGATGAGGAAGGGAGCACCCATCTCTATGACCAGCGTGGCGAGGGTTGAGAACTCCTGAAAGGGGAGGGGAATCTGGTTCATGTACCAGGCGATAGGATTGGGTAGCGGCTGCGTCCAGTAGTGGTAAGTGAGCGCAGTCAGATCGTGCCAGGTGGGATCTCCGCTTGCCAGCTTGACTACGCCCGAGAAGAACATCAGCCTGAAGAGTAGTAGTCTCAGCAGCCATAACACAGTTCGAGAGGGCCTAACCTCTTGCGGTACACCCCACCAGAGCTGCATAGGCGCGAAGAAGATCGCCAGCAGCCCTGCCTCCAGGAGCAGTGCGTCCCACTGGAAGCCGAGGAAATCTTGCCCTATGTTTGCCAGCGATAGATAGAAGAGCCAGAGCAGCGCCAGCAGCGGTCCCGGTAACAGGCCAAGCACCAGCAAGAGCGCGAGGGCCGCGCCACCCCAACACAAAAAAAGGAGCGCAGCATCGCTGCTGTTTATCCAGGCAAGGGTGGGCACCAGCCAGAATGTGTTGGGGTTGCCCGAGCTTGCCACCGAGTGGAGATATGCGCTCGCCGGCAATATCCCACGGCTGCCAACCAGCCCCAATATTTGCGTGCCCAATGAGCCGAAAGCGAAGAGGTATACCAGCCCCAGGCCACGCAGGAACAGCCATCGTGTCAGCACATATTCGTGCCTCGCGAGGGGGCCGCTCAGCGCCCGCCATAAGCCTGCGGGTCTAGCATTCCTTCCTTTCCCCGTCTGCACCTCGTACACCTTTGCCTCTGATGGCGTCTCGTTCACGCTCACCCTCCACGTTAGAGTGGTATTTGGAAGCCCATGCAGCTTGTGGGGTCAGAGATGATTATACCCTTCTGCACGTCCCTTTGCTCATTAGTAGTGCAGCTTCATGGACCTTTTAGCTTTTGAAAGAAGAACAAACAAATCAAAACCCTAGGGTTTTGATTTGTTTGTTCTTGGAAAGAAGCACTCTTTCCCCAAGGGGTTTATGAAGTCGCATTAGGAGCGTGAAGGTAGTCGCACCGTTACATGGGCGACCCCAAACTATAACTGCGTGGCGCTTATGGCACCTTCCGCGCCGACATTGGAGGCTACGAGCAGCATAGCAAATCGGCCGTAGATCTCGATTTCGCTCTCATGTCGGCTCATGAGGTCAATGCCACCTGCCGAGGACGCTATTCACTTGTTCACGAGAGTAGTAGGCTAGTCATATTCAGCCTGCGCGAGATATAAGCTCTTCGCTCGCAGCCCCCGTTCGCTTCGCCCGAATATGGTATAATTATGGTGGACAGTAGCGCACTTAGAAGCAAGAGTCAAGAAAGCAACCTTTGCCCCGCTATTGAATGGGGCATCTTCGTGGGGACCAAAATAGTAATATGAGACGTACAGACATCCGCAACATAGCAATCATCGCACATGTCGATCATGGCAAGACCACCCTGGTGGATGCCATGCTCAAGCAGTCGCACATATTCCGCGAGAACCAGCAGGTGGCCGAGCGCGTGATGGACTCCAACGCCCTTGAGCGCGAACGGGGTATCACGATCCTCTCGAAGAACACTGCGGTTATTTACAAGGGCACCAAGATAAACATCATCGACACCCCCGGCCATGCCGACTTTGGCGGCGAGGTCGAGCGCGTGATGAATATGGTGGACGGTGTCCTCTTGCTCGTCGACGCAGTCGAGGGACCTATGCCTCAGACCAAGTTCGTGCTGAGACAGGCGCTACAGCGTGGGCACAAGGCCATTCTGGTCATCAACAAGATAGACCGTGTGAACGCCCGCCCCAACCATGTGCTCAATGAGACTTTCGATCTCTTCCTTGATCTGGGAGCCAATGAGGAGCAGGCCGAGTTCCCTGTGATCTACACCAACGCTCTCACCGGCGAGGCCGGCACCGACCACCGCCACATGGGTCCCACGCTCGAACCTCTATTTGAGGCCGTGATGGAGCACATATCTCCGCCGGAAGTCAACCCTGACTTGCCGACGCAGCTACTTGTTACAAACATGAGCTACGATGACTACAAAGGCAAGATCGTGCTGGGCCTGCTCCACTCTGGCACCCTGAGAAAGGCGCAGCCTATCGTGCGCATCGACCACGACGGCAATATACTCCCCGCACGTGTGACCCAAGTCTTCACCTTCTCCGGCCTGGTTCGCGAAGAGGTGGACGAGGTCGCGGCGGGCGACATCGTGGCCGTCGCGGGCATCACCGAGGTGAACATAGGCGACACGATAGCCGATGCCGCCGACCCCCGTCCACTCCCTCCTATCAAGGTCGAAGAGCCAACAGTGCGCATGACGTTTGGTGTCAACACCTCGCCTTTCGCCGGGCGCGACGGCACTTTTGTCACCTCGCGGAAAATTCGTGAACGCCTTTATAACGAGCTTGATCGCGATGTCGCCTTACGTGTCAGTGATACCGACTCTGCCGAGACTTTTCTCGTGAGTGGTCGTGGTGAGCTTCACCTGGTCATTCTCATCGAGACGATGCGCCGTGAAGGCTACGAGTTCCAGGTGTCCAAGCCCGAGGTGATCTACAAAGAGGTGGACGGGCACAAGGAAGAGCCTTACGAGCTGTGCGATCTTGAAGTAACCGAGAGCACTGCGGGCGTGGTAGTCGAGATGATGGGTCAGCGCCGCGGCACCCTTATCGATATGAAGTTCCGTGACGACGGCAGCGTCCACTACGTCTACAAAGTGCCGACGCGCGGCCTCCTGGGCTTTCGCCACGCTTTCCTGACTAATACGCGTGGGCAGGGTATAGTCAATACCCTCTCTGCGGGCTACGGCCCCCTGGCGGGCACAATTGCCACTCGTGAGTTGGGATCGCTCGTGGCCTGGGAGTCAGGCACCACGGCTACCTTTGGCCTGGAGGCCGCCCAGCAGCGTGGACAGCTCTTCCTCGGCGCGGGGGTGGATATCTATGAGGGCCAGGTGGTGGGCCAGCATATACGCGAGCGCGACCTGGAAGTGAACGTCTGCAAAAAGAAGCACCTAACGAACATGCGCAACAGCACTGCTGAGATAGCGATCAGGCTGGAACCCGTGCGTAACCTCTCCCTTGACGACGCCATCGAGTTCCTGGACGACGACGAGCTACTTGAAGTTACCCCCAAGGCTTTCCGCCTGCGCAAGCGTCTGCTAAGCAAGCACGAGCGCGACCGGGCAGCGGGCCAGCTTAGTAAGGTAGCACGGTAGCATATTCACTGACTCACCTTACGCTCTTGCGCACGGTTTCAAAGGCTCTACCGACGCCACTCAAGTGTGAAGTCAGGCCGAACTGCGTAATGTGAGTCACTGATATTCCCACGGCTCATATTGCACGTCGACCTGGATAGCGCCGTCAACCTCGCCCCTACGGTAGCGCGTATAGAGTTCATGCAGCCTGTGGTGGCCTCCCATAACCTGCAATCCTCGTGCGGGACCGGACGGATCTTCGTCACCTGTGTAGTAGGGTTCGCCACGGATCGGGTCATCCGGGTCGTAGCGTAATAACTCCTCTGTCGATCTGCCGGCTTGAATGTTGGCCTGACTGGGGTCGATACCATGTTTGACTCGCCTATACCGAAGATCACTGACCCTGATCTGAAAGAACTGCGGATTGACCAAACTATTAGCCTCTGTGGACCCTGCGTGACAGGTTAGGCGACCAGCCTGGGCTTCTGCTGTGCGATCGCTCTTAGCGTTTCCCTAGCGGACTCTGACATATCCAATCGAGGGATCATTTCCTCGATAGCTTCTAGCGCCATCCCGGCCTTGTTTGTGTTGATACTGGAAATAGCCATCAGAATACGCTTCTGAACTTCGAAGTACTCCTGTGGAAATCTTCTGATAAAATGCTGGAGACTCTCGTCCGAACCTAACCGGCCTAGAGCTAATGCAGCATCGGAGCGTACATAGAGGCCAGGATCCTCCAGGAAAGCCTTGATTAGGGCAGGTATTGCCTCATGCCTACCGAGGAAGCCAAGTCCGTTAGCGGCAGCCGCGCGCATATAAGAGCTCCCCCTAGAGAGCGCTTCGAGCAGAGGGGCCAGCGCTATCTCGTCTTTAGAAAGCCCTAGGAATCGTGCAGCGTCAGGGAAATCTGCACTTACCTCGCTGATGTGCATATTCTCACGCAAGAAGGCTATCGCTTCGTCGATGCTGTGGAACGTCTCCATGGTAATGCTCCTAGAACCTATATTGTGTGGATCTCACACATTCCCTCTTCCGTACCCTCTTTAGGACTCTTGGCGATTATAGCACGGGTTGTACTTTTACAGATTATCACCTCTCAGCTATGGCTTGCTAGCAGCTCCACATGAGCTGAACCATGTCGCTGAGACGATCTTCGATATCTGCGCTCTGCTGGTGTTTGTGTTCCACCTGAAGTATGCCCTGTTGCCGGGCGCTACGCAGGGCTCGCCGGCACCGCCGCAGGCGTAGCCGGCGAGGATACCTCTCGCTGAGAGCCGCTGTACGTAGAGGTAGAAGGTGTTGGTTGCGGGTACGTCCTCGAAAGTCTGGCCGCTTACAGCCTCGTTGAAGCTCGCAGCATTCGAGACGATCTTGGCTATCTGGCCCCTGGTAGCGTAGCTGCCGGGCCTGAAGTAGGGCCTGTTAGTTGGGGCCACACAGGGCTCTCCCGGCCCTCCGCAGGTGTAGCCGCTTATGTAGCCTCGGTTTGTCAGCCTCTGTATCCACAGGTAGAACGGGCTGGAGGTCGGCACGTCCTGGTAGGTCTGGTTCGTTGGGCTGCTGGTGTCTCCCGAGGCAAGAGAGACCACCTTGGCCAGTTGTCCACGCGTCACCAGGTTGCCTGGCCCAAAAGTGCCGTCTGCGTATCCTGAGACGATGTTCCTCGACGCCAGGCACTCGATATACGAGTAGGCCCAGTAGTCGGCGCAAACATCGCTGAAGCGTGTGCCGCAGCCGACGCTGACTATATACTGGGGCCGTTGGCTGATGGTGAGGGGTATCGTGCCGCCGCTCGCCGACACGTGGGTTGTGCCACCGTCCCTGTCCAGCACGTCAACTTGCTGCGCGTCCACGGGATAATTGACGGTCGCCGTGTCGTTCACTCGCCACACCATGTGCAGGTTGGCACTCCCGCGAGTGAACTTGTAGTCGAAGGCTATATAGTCCGAGCTTGCGGGCTGCTGGGGGTCGCTGCCATGTATCATCTGCGGCCCCATGCCCGACAGGGTAGCGCCATCCAACATGCTCTGCGCTGTCTTGTAGGCGTTATAGGCAGGCTTCGTGCTGTAATCGTCGCGCACGATCGACATCCCTCCGTAGAGGTCGGCCGGGTTGTTGAACTTGTCCTCAAACTGAAAGTAGTCGAACTGGGTCACTCTGGGGCCGGCAAGGGCGATACCGTACATGCGTGCCAGCATATTCGCCTGCTGGTCTTCGCTCCAGGAGTTGGCGCAGCCATTGCAGGTGCTCCGCCCGTCCTCGGTGATCCATATCTCCGCAGGCCGGCCGTTGTGGGAGTTGATCCAGTCGTTCGCGATATTCAGCCGGTACTGGAAGTTCTGAATCACGTTGGTCGGTGCGGTGCTTTCAGGTACGCGGTCGGACATGTAAGTATGTATCGAGAGGGCATCGAAGTTGATAGCTCCGCCCGAGGCGGTTACTACCTGGTCGAGAAAGGCCAGCCCTTCGTTGTTGGTGTCGTGGACGTAGAGACCGCCTATAAGCACTCGCGCGTTCGGGTCGACCGCTTTGACGGCCGCATATGCCCCTTGCAGCAGGCGCGCGTAGTCGGCGGCCCTGTCGCAGTTGTTCAGGCAACTCCATGTGCCGACCGCATTCGGTTCGTTCCAGATCTCCCATACATGGATCTGGTTGTGCCAGCGGGTCACTGCGGCGCGCACGTAGTCGAAATAGTCGTTGAAGTTGCCCGGCTCATACCAGTACCAGTTGTTCGCACCCGGATTGGTGGACGCCCATCTGGGCGTTGTCAGGAGCATTCCTACCACGTCGATATTGTTGTTGAAGTCGTAAGCGAGCCTGCTGTCGTATGGGCCCCAGTTATAGCTGCCCTTGCTGTTCGGCTCGATGTTGGCCCACGATAACTCCTCCCTCGACCACTTCACCCCTCCCTGGGCGGCGAGAGCGCCGAGCGTGCTCGCCTGGTTGAGGCTGCGCTCCAGCCCCGTCAGGTAGAGGTTCATGCCGAAAAACGATACGGGCATAAACTGGGGGCTGCCCCTGGACGGGAGTGTGCCTGGTGCAGGCGTCGCTTTACCGGCTGCGGGAGTGGCCGCTGGAACGATAATAGAGGGCGCGGGTGTGAACATCGGCGGTCTGCCGCCTGTGGCGCTCTGCGAAGA
>JALYYZ010000040.1 GCA_030945985.1 Chloroflexota bacterium | reverse complement strand
TCAAAACACTGAGTGTTTTGATTTGCCTGCTCTACTGTCGAGAGCTAAAAGGTCCATGAAGCTGCACCAGGCTCTAACAACCAACGTCCCAACCAGACTTTTGTTTCCTTATTGGGCCTTCGCTATTCGTCTGGCGCAGAAGCCCCTGGCAACGGGAGCAAATGAGCTACTCTGCGCATGCGCTTCTTCTATGAGTCTGGCGGTATAGAAGATGCAAATGGTAACCGATACAGAAAGCTAAGTACAGAAAGCTAACTATCAGGAGGAAGCCCAAACTAATGCCTGGATTACGCAAAAGAACAATTGCACGGGCGGCCGCCGGGGGCGCAATGCTCGCCGCGAAGCAAATTGCAGCGCGTCCACCCGACCCTGCTGTGGCCGCTCGGGCTGATGCGGCAGCGCACGCAGGTCCGTGGCGACATGGTTATGCAAGTGTGAACGGTGTCAAACTGCATTACGCCGAAATGGGCAGTGGGCCATTGGTCATACTTCTGCACGGTTTCCCAGAGTGTTGGTACGAATGGCGTCACGTCATGACGCATCTAGCGCCATACTTTCATGTCGTGGCCCCGGATATGCGGGGCTACAACTGGAGTGACAAGCCTTCAGGCGTAGGAGAGTACAAAACCGCAACGGTCGCACAGGATATAGTAGACTTAATCGAGGCCCTAGGCGAAAGCCGCGCTTATATAGTAGGGCACGACTGGGGCGGAGCGATAGCATGGTATATGGGTATGCATCATGGCACTCATATAAACAAGCTTGTTGTGGCTAACGCTCCACATCCGGCCGCTTTTGAGCGAGAGCTAAAGCGATTTCGGCAGCTTGGACGAAGCTGGTATGTGCTATTCTTCCAGTTGCCCTGGCTGCCGGAGGCATCTATACGCCTCGCACTGCGCAGCACTCTGCAGGGCAGCGCCGCCACACCTGGCGCATTCACACAGGACGCTCTGGACGTTTACATGAACAACATCTCACAACCTGGAGTCGCGACGGCTATGATAAATTACTATAGGGCTACTTTCAGGCAAGGTCCGGCCTGGTTCAAAACCGGCGAACAGTCTATCTCTATGCCCACCCTCCTACTGTGGGGTATGAAAGATTTCGCTCTACTGCCTGAGCTTACGGAAGGGTTGGAAGAGTGGATCGATGACCTGCGGGTGGTACGCATCCCGGATAGCGGCCACTGGGTTCCCGAAGAGAAGCCAGGCGTAATGTCCGATAACTTGATAGAATTTCTTTCCTAATAAACAATACTGACGCTATGCCAGGTTCACCCACCGACCCACCAATTGAAATAATCCGCTCGCCAAACCGCTCAAGAACGGCATCTGCGCGCATGGTGGACGGCAAACTTGTAGTGCGAGTGCCCGCAGGCATGTCTCCGCAAGAAGAGAGCGAAGTAGTTAGCAAGCTGGTACCGCGTGTAATGAAGATACGGGATAGACCCTCTCACGACCAGCGGCTAGACCTCAAGGCGCGCGCCGCTGATCTAAACAGGCGCTACTTCAGCGGCACGTTGAGGTTGAACGAGATAAGGTGGGTGGACAACCAGGAGAAGAGGCATGGCTCATGCACACCCGCTACAGCCACTATACGTATCTCCAGCCGTTTGGAGAAGATGCCCCTGTGGGTGCTAGATTATGTGCTTGTCCACGAGCTTGCTCACCTGGTAGAAGCCAACCACTCACGAGCATTCTGGCGGCTGGTAGAACGTTACCCACTTACTGAGCGCGCCAGAGGATACCTCATAGCCATAGGGTTGGAGGGTGAGCAGGGGCCGAGCGAAGGGGATGTAGAGTAACCACATTGACCTCAACTTGACGAGTCACTACAGTCGCAGGCATGCCTTTCTCTGCGCTACTTCCAGGCACTCCTTTATTGCCTCCTGGATGTTTCTCTCAGCTTCCTCTTCCGTCTTACCCTGGCTGATACAGCCAGGTATGGAGGGGCACTCAGCAATGAACATTCCGTCCTAATCTGGAATAATGTGATAAGAAACCTCATGAACTTGCTTCTTCTTTCACCATAACTCTGGCACTATAACTCGAGATCGTACATAGATATGTTTCGCCCCTTATAACCTGCTCTATTCACCTATTGCAAGCCCTGCACCAGGCCGGCATACTTATCTACCAGTTGGCGGGCCTCCTGGTCCGTATTGGCTTCGGCAATGACATGGAACAGAGGGCGGTCGGCATCCGGCAGAATAAGTGCCCATTCGCCCCGGCCCAGGTCTATTTTAACACCGTCAACCTGCTTGGTGCTGTTGTCGCGATACTGCTCGTTGAGGATACGCATCACCCGGCCCTTGTCTTCCCACCGGCAGGGCACACGTGTCGAAGCGAGGGCGTAGTGAGGCAGACTCTCTATAGCCTCGGTGAAGCTCACTTTTTGTAATGCGGTCAATTCCATCACCTTTCCTATGGTGAAGAGGCCATCGGCTGCGTGCTGGAACTCGGGGAAGATAAAGGAGCCATGACCATCACCGGCTATCACGACACCACTACGCAAGGCAGCGGTCATCAAGGCATAGGCGTTGAAGCGCGTACGGATTACCTCCGCTTTACGCCTGGACCCTATTTCCTCGAAGATAGAGGGCGCCCACACAGGCACAGCAATTATCCCACCCTCTCCATGCTGTGCCAGCGCCAGGTCTGCCACAGCAGCCAGGGCAGTCATACCATTCACCTGCCGGCCACTATCGTCTATAAAGTAGATGCGCTCTCCTCCTGTATCAAGGCGCACACCAAAGCCCGCGTGCAACGTCTGAGTGATGGCGCCCAGCCGTTCCATAGAGGCCTCAAACTGGTCCGATGACTGGTAGAGGGACTGCTCCTGGATGACAGCATTTATGGCGACCACATCAGCGTTCAACTGGCCTAAGAGATTGGGCAGCACCAGGCTAGAAGAAGAGTTAGCATAGTCTACGGCAATACGACCATAGTTGCTACCCATCTGCAAAGTCCCAGACTTCAGATGTTGCATATACGACGTGCTATAGCGTTGCTCTACATCGTTCGCGTAGTCGATGCGCCCGACGTCATCCAGGTAGACCCTACGGAAGTCCTCCCGAAAGAATAGACCCTCTATCTTGCGCTCTGTTGCCTTATCCAGGTCCAGCCCACGCTTGTCGAAGAATTTTATGTCTACAACGCGGGCGTCAAAAGGTGAGAGGCGGATGTGGACGCCACCCGCCGCGCCAATGGTGCGTGTATAGAAGCGAGCCACAGGAATCGGCACATTACGCAAGTCGAGCACATTTGCCCCGGCGGAAGGAAGGCCCGAAATCAGGGCCCGCTTGATCATACGTGGGGTGTAGTGACTGTCGCGGTTCACGGTAACCATCGCGCCCTTTGGAAACACTCCACCATATGCAGCTCCTAACTTGGCCGCAAACTCAGGTGTGATATCGACGTTTACCAGGCCGGTGACGCCCCAGCGGCCAAAGAGGCTGCGCCGCCCTTGCGACCCCCAGATGATCGATGAAGTAACAGTGGCCCCACTCTCCACTTCCTTGGAGGGCCATATCTTCACGTTAGGGTGGATCACAGAGCCGGTACCGATAATGGTGCCGTCTCCTATCACCGCGCCCTCGAAGATCATCGCCTGCGCCTTGACGTTGACCTGGGTTTGTACGATGGCCCCACGCACCTCCGCGCGCTCACCTATGTAACAATTGCGCCAGATGATGGCGCGATCTATAGTGGCACGACTATCTATAATAGAGGAGTCGCGTATAAGCGAGGGCCCTCGTATGATGGCCCCCGCCTTTATCGTCACGCCTGAACCGATGAATACCGGCCCGCTTATATGCGCGTCCCGGTCTATCTCCACCTCACTATCACACCATATACCCGACCCGGGCTCGGTTTCTTTGCCCAGCCTGGGCAGATTGACCAGTCCGTTCAGGTAATCGGCACACGAGCGCATGTAATCAGGTATAGAACCGATGTCACACCAGTAGCCCTCGGCAACATAGCCGAAGATAGGGTCACCTTTTTCCAGGAGCATAGGGAAGAGGTTGCTACTAAAGTCAAAGACCTGCCCGGCATCAAAATGCTTGAATATAGAGGGCTCAAGGACATAAATACCCGTATTGACGGTATCGGAGAAGACTTCGCCCCAACTGGGCTTCTCCTGAAATTGCAACACACGTCCATCCTCACCGGTAATGACCACGCCATACTCCAGCGGGTCAGCCATACGCTTGAGCACGAGCGTAGCCATAGCGCCCTTCCGCTTATGGTAGTCCACAGCCGCGCCCAGGTCAAAGTCGGTGAGAGCGTCACCGGAAATGACCAGGAAGGTATCATCGAGCCACTCCTCACCCTGGCGGACGGAGCCTGCCGTGCCAAGCGGTGTCTCCTCAACGGTGTAATGTATCTTTACTCCATAGGCTGAACCGTCGCCCAGGTACTCCTGAATAACGGTCGCCAGGTATTGAAGAGTGATAACTACTTCAGTGATGCCATGACGCTTCAGCAGCTCGAGGATGTGAACTATGGCAGGGCGATCAACCACGGGCACCATAGGCTTGGGCCGCCTGATTGTCAGCGGACGCAGACGAGAACCCTCACCGCCTGCCATAATAACAGCCTTCATCGGTGCCTCCTTGCGGAACTATCTTGAGAAGCATAACTTAAGAATGCGGAACCGGTCGCAAAGTTATAGCCATGTGCGGCGCATGGTTACAGAAAGCGTACCCTTGCGCCTAACGTGATTATACAAGAGCTTTATTGAGGCAACAAGCAACCACTGTCCCAACAGAAATAACGGAAATATAAGAAGATATGGAGAAGCTGTATTGCAAACGCGGCCGTTTGCTTATATTATATGGTGAGAAAGGGCCGGATTACGACGCTAGGCTAAATCTAATTATTGGTATCGTTCGTAGTCTATAGGAACAGCATCAGTGCTGATACTGACAAACAACATAATCTTAGGAGGACAAGGTAAATGAAGAAAATCGCATTACTGGTACTCGCCGCCATGGCTATATTCGCCTTCACAGGCAGCGGCACATACGCCCAGAGCAACAGCACAACTGTTACGCTCAACGCCCAGAATGGTTCGGGCCAGGACGGCACAGCCACCATCACGGGTATGGGCACCAACGACATACAGGTAGTGGTCAACCTGAAGGGTGGTACCTCGGAGGCCCAGCCGGCGCACATCCACAAGGGCACCTGCGCTAGCCTCGATCCTAACCCCCTTTATCCCCTTACCAACGTAGTAAACGGCAAATCTACTACCACCGTTATGGTCGGCATGGCTGATCTGGCGAAGGGGCAATATGCCATCAACGTCCATAAGTCAGCCAAGGAAGTCGCTACCTACGTCTCTTGCGGCAACATCGAAGCCATGATGATGGGCGGACAGGGCGGCACCACGACCAGCGGCGGTACAATGAGTGGCAACGGCTCTATGCCCGGCACCGGCAACGGTGATCAGCTTTATATTCTCGCCGGCCTTGCTCTGGTAGCTGCCGGAATCACAACAGTTGGTTGGAAGCTCTCACGCACCAAGGCATAACGCAAACGAGCTTCGCATAGCTTACAGAAAAAGAGAGGTGTCGCCGCAAGGTGGCACCTCTCTTTTTATAATTCCTCTTCAGGCGACCTCTTGGGAAAGAGATCGTCTTTCCAAATACGAACAAATCAAAACACTCCATGTTTTGATTTGTTCGTATTTTCTTCAAAAGCTAAAAGGTCCATAAAGCTGCAATAGGTTCATCCTTAGCTCTCGAAAAGGTTTATCCATTTGGGCTATTTATAGGATATAAGGCACCTGGGTGCTGGACATTGCCGGCAGTGGGATGTAGAATCAGATGAAAGTTGTACCTTTCCGCGCCATAGCAACGTATATTTAGAGACAGTAACACGGCCTGCTACCTTTTACTGCGGCAGGCATATAAACAGGCTTTGGAGGAACTTAGAATGATCAAGAATATAAATCGGACAGGGATACTCGGGTCAGCGGCCTTACTCCCATTGCTGGTAGTGGCCGTCAGCGGCTGCACGGCAGGGCAGAACGTCACAGCCGCAGACATCGTGCAGAAGGTTCGCGATACTATAAAGAACACAAAAAGCTCACAAACATCGCTCGACCTCTCCTTGAGTGTCAACAAAGCGGGGCTGAAGGGGATCCTGGGTGGGCTAACGGGGAGTACAGGTAGTGACAAAGGCTCCCAGATGCTGGACAAAGTGCCCGACTCCACCTCGGTATCGCTGAAGTTGTGGGGGCAGTCACCTGATAAGGCTCGTATTGAAGTGGGGGACTCCACGTTGCCGGGCGTCAAGGGCGATATACTCGTTTATGACGGGCAGAAGGTCTACGCTTACGATGCCTCACACAATACCGTCTACTCAGCCACGCCTGATAAAATAGCAGCCAAGATGCCCGCCAATATGCAAAGTCTCATGGGCAGCATCGATATGGAGAAGAACATCGATAAGGTGCTCGCGGCCTCGGACGTAAAGCTGATGGGCACCGAAACTATAGCTGGCCTGGAGGCATATAAGCTTGATGTTACACCCAGGCCGGAAGCCGCCGACATCCTGGGTATACCAAAGGCGATGCAGTTGCAAGCCGACATGGTAATCAAAGATGTGCATGCTACGCTGTGGGTCGATAAGGACCGCTCGATACCGCTCAAGCTGGTGTTGACACAGCCAAGCATAGGCACTTTTACCGCCACGGTAAGCAAGATCGACGTCAACAAGACCATCGATGCTTCTACCTTTGTGCTACAGGTACCTTCCGACGTCAAGAAGGTTGACATAGACGCTATGCAGACAAAGATGGAGCCAAAGCAGATAACGCTGCCGGAAGCAAAGAGCCAGGCAACCAAAGAAGGCTGGTCTCTGCTTGTGCCACAGTACACCGGAGGCGCGACCCTGGTGGGGGTGACAGCAGGCATGGGGAATAATATGAAAGGCAATGTACCGGCTGCCAAAGCGAGCCACATGGGCGGAATAGTGCAGCAATACTCTTCACCGTCCAGCGATTTCTCTATAGCAGAGAGTAACTCTGCAATGCCGTCACGGTTAGGCGACGGCTACAGTGGACTGCCCACAACTAAGGGTGAAAGCGCGAGCCAGCAGTTGACTGTGCGAGGCGTGCAGGCTATGGCCTTTTCACCTGCCGGTAGCGGGTGGACCGTGCTCACATGGGCTGAGAAGGGTACAAACGTAAACGTGGCAATACGCGGTAAATTCACGGTTGCCGAGGCCACCAAGATCGCAGAGAGCCTTAAGTAACGGATACCGGCCTCACTTTGGAGGGCAGAGAGCCCATTGTCAGTATAGTAGGTCTCACCCGGCAGTACCGGATGGGGCCTACCGTTGTTTGGGCTGTAGCAGGGGTCGACCTCGACATTATGCCTGGCGAAGGGATTGCTCTAGTGGGCGCCTCCGGCTCGGGCAAAAGCACATTGCTCAACCTGCTAGGCGGCCTCGATAGGCCCTCCGGTGGCCGCATAAGTGTCGAGGGCGAAGACATAGCTACGGCTTCGCCAAAGAGGCTTGTGGAGCACAGACGGCGACGTGTAGGTTTTATATTTCAGAGCTTCAACCTTATAGCGCAGCGAACGGCCCTTGAAAATGTAGAAGTACCCTTGATGATCTCGGGTGTGGGCCATGAAGAGCGCCGCAGACGGGCCAGGGAACTGCTGGAAAGGGTCGGTTTGGCCGCGCGTACAGATCACAGGCCCTCCCAACTTTCGGGTGGCGAGCAGCAACGAGTAGCGGTGGCACGAGCCCTCGCCAACAAGCCCTCGCTCCTCCTGGCTGATGAGCCCACAGGCAACCTGGATAGCGCCACTGGGGCTGAGGTTATGTCGCTGCTGAGCGAGTTGAAAGCAGGGGGGCTCACGGTCGTGCTGGTTACGCACGACATGGCTGTAGCAAACTACATGGATAGAATTATCCGCCTCAAGGACGGCAAAATAGTGGGCGCCGGCCTGGGAGGCGGCATGATGGCAGACCCTCTGGACGCCGGCTCACACCGGCAAGCCCTGAACGCAGCACTACCATGAAACTAAGAGATACTGTTATCACTGCCACGCAGAACCTGGGCCGCCGCAAAGTGCGTACGCTTCTCACATCGGTGGGCGTCTTTGTGGGCATCATCACCATAGTGACGATGGTATCGTTGGGTATCGGCATACAGAAGCAGGTGACAGATACCATCAAAGCGCTCGGCCTGGAGACGGTCTATGTACATCCTCTCTCAGGACAGGGCACCAACGGCACAGACAACGGAGCGGGAGTGCCCAGCCCTTTCGCGCGGCAGCGGCCTCAAACCCCCATTACACCCTCGACTGTGGACCAATTCAAGAAGATAGCAGGTGTGCAGTCTGTGGAGGTGATGCTGAACCTGCCGGCCGCGCCTGAGATGAGCCTGCAAATAGGTAGAGGCAAGGCGTTCGGCATAACTCTCAGGGAGCAGGATCCCACCGACCGCATCTTCAGCAGGCAGGAAGTTATACTGGCAGGCAAAGCGCTCACTTATGAGCCCAACACAAGGGGTATAGTATTGAGTGAGCGGCTGCTAAGGCTTGCAGGCTATAGTGACAAAGATTTCGCCCACCTGATAGGCCAACAAG
>JALYYZ010000032.1 GCA_030945985.1 Chloroflexota bacterium | reverse complement strand
GTGCTGCTGGCCCTCGGCCTCAATATAGTGGTTGGATACGCAGGGCTGCTGGATCTTGGATATGCGGCCTTCTTCGCTATCGGTACCTATACTTACGCGATCCTGGCCTCCACCATGTTTAACCTGCATTTCCCCTTCTGGGTGATGCTGTTCCTATCAGCTGGTGTAACTGCACTCTTTGGAGTAGCCTTTGGAGCGCCGACGCTACGACTCAGGGGTGATTATCTGGCTATCGTGACTCTTGGTTTTGGTGAAATAGTGCCGACAGTTATTCTAAACCTGGATAATCTTACAGGCGGAACCAACGGTATCGCCGGTATCGATAGACCGAGTATAGGAAGCTTCGTCATAGGGGCCAAGAACGATAACATTGGCTTCTACTATCTTGTTCTCGTGTTGGCAGTGGGTATTGTTCTGATCATCAACCGTCTGCGCGACTCCCGCATGGGCAGGGCGTGGATGGCTATACGTGAAGATGAGCTTGCCGCCGCCACCATGGGCATAAATACGACCACCACGAAGTTGTGGGCCTTTGGACTTGGCGCGGCCCTGGCAGGCTTCGCAGGTACTTTCTACGCTGCGCACCTGGGCTTCGCTTCTCCCCAGCAATTCAACTTCAGCCAGTCTGTGTTGATCCTTTGCATGGTCATACTTGGCGGGATGGGCAATATGTGGGGCGTTATTGTAGGAGCGATCGTTATATATATGCTCCAGACGGTGGTGCTTATCAATTTGCCCTTCTGGCTGCACGACATCGGTGTGAATCTGCACATCGGTCTGCTCGCCGACTTTGGTAAGACGGTGAAATTAACCGACTACACCTTCTTTATCTATGGCACAATACTGGTGCTGTTTATGCTCTTCAGGCCGGAGGGACTGCTTCCCAGCACACGGCGTAAGGCAGAACTGAAGCCTGAGACCGCTGCAATAAGTGAGGCGGAGCGTCAGGAAGTTTACGATACGCGAGAGGCCGGCCAGGCCGACCCGGACACGCGTGGAGGCGAGTGATGAGCCAACCGGTTGCAGGTGATGGCGCAGGCGCAACCGCCGTTACCTCCCTAGACGACAATGTGCTTGTGGCCCAGGCGATTACCATGCGCTTTGGTGGTCTGGTGGCCGTAAATAACGTGGACTTCACCATTCCACGCGGCTCCATCGTTAGCCTGATCGGCCCCAACGGCGCCGGTAAGACGACGTTTTTCAATACAATCACAGGTTTGTACAAGCCCACTAGTGGCAAGTTCATCTTTGATGGGCGGCCGATCACAAGCCTCTCTCCATCGAGCATCACCGGCCTCGGCATCGCTCGCACCTTCCAGAACATCCGGCTCTTCGCGAATATGACGGCCCTCGAGAATGTGCTTGTGGGCCAGCATTCGCGGCTGCACTCGGACATGCTGAGCATTGTGTTGAGGACGCCCGCAATGAAACGCGAGGAGCAGAACGCGCGTGTGAAGGCTCAGGGTATTCTTGAACTGGTTGGTCTCCTTCCCCTGCAATACGAAGCAGCGAAGAACCTTCCTTACGGCGATCAGCGCAAGTTGGAGATCGCTCGTGCTCTGGCCAGCGATCCAAAGCTCCTCTTGCTCGATGAACCGACGGCAGGTATGAACCCAAATGAAACGCGCGACTTGATAGAATTCATACGCGAACTACGCACCAGACTCTCGCTTTCAATCCTCCTCATTGAGCACGACATGAAAGTCGTGATGGGCCTATCTGAACGCATAACAGTACTGGACTACGGGCAAAAGATAGCTGAAGGCATTCCCGAGGAAGTGCGCGCCAACCCTCGTGTTATTGAAGCATACCTGGGCCGGGCAGCAACCTGATTGCCATGTGACGGCTCTTAGATCGATGAGCTAGAGGAAGCTGATGGCCTTACTTGAAATTAACAATATAGAGACATACTACGGCAATATTAAGGCGCTGAAAGGTGTGTCGTTGAACGTGGATCGTGGCGAGATCGTTACCCTTATCGGGAGCAATGGCGCCGGTAAGACCACGACGTTACGCACGATCTCGGGGCTACTGCGCCCGCGTGTAGGCACCGTCACCTTTAACGGCAAGCGTATAGATACCATCCCAGCCGAGCAACTGGTGCGCCTGGGCATAGCGCACTCGCCTGAAGGCCGGCGTATCTTCAGCCGCATGACTATTCAGGAAAACCTTGACATGGGGGCCTTCGCGCGCAACGACAGAGCAGGTATCGCTCAGGACATGGAGCGTGTGCTGACTCTCTTCCCGCGTCTCAAAGAGCGCCTGACTCAGCGCGGCGGCACACTGTCGGGCGGTGAACAACAGATGCTTGCCATAGGCCGTGCCTTGATGTCTCGGCCCCAGGTGTTGCTGCTCGATGAGCCTTCAATGGGTCTTTCTCCCATTTTGGTGCAGACTATCTTCAGTATCATCAAGGATCTGAACAGCACAGGTTCCACTATTCTTCTTGTAGAGCAGAACGCATTGCTTGCGCTCGAAGTAGCGCACCGCGGCTACGTTATTGAGACAGGCCAGATAGTGCTAGAGGATACGGGAGCAAACTTGCTTAAGAGCGAGCAGGTGAGAAAAGCATACCTGGGCGAAGACTAAGCGGCTGGGGGCTCCTGGCTGTGCCGAGGTCTGTGTCCACTCACTGCGGCTCTCTCTTCTTCATGGTTGCTACTTGCTTACTGGTTGCTGGGTGTGGCGACACGGCGCTCAGCCTGGGACCCCCTGTGCCGGGTACCGTGCGCATCGTTACTTCTTTGCCCAGCAGAGGGCCTGACGCAGCCCAGGCGCACCTTATGCGTGAAGCTGTGGATCTGGCAATCCGGCGCTACGGGCAGCCCTTGCCAGGACTCAAGGTAGAGCACGTAGCTCTCGACGCAAGCGCCGGCGAAAGTGGAGAATGGAGCCGCGCAACAGAGGCTCGTAGTGCCGCCGCTGCGGTAGCCGATGCAAGCGTTCTAGCATATATTGGGCCTTACACGTCAGGCGCAACCGCCGTTTCCCTCCCGGTGACAAACAAGGCCGGTCTGCTGCAACTTGCTCCGAGCGCGACCTGGCCCGGTCTGAGCCATGCTGGATACGATCCTGGCGAACCCCAGAAATATAGTCCGGCGGGAGTCAACAACTTTGTGCGCCTTATGCCTGACGATGAACAGCAGGGAGCGGCGGCAGTGGATTGGTGTAACGCAGTAGGGTGCAGGAGCGTGTTCGTGCTGGATGATGGCAGCACTTATAGCACCGGCCTGGCACGCTCGTTCACGGCGGCAGCTAGAGGTCGTAATATCAACATCTCCGGCTTCGCTTCCTTAAGCGCCCAATCTCTCAATGGAATAGCTGGCGCAGCGCATAGCTCCGGGGCTGACGCGCTCTTCTATGCGCCCAGCAGCGCGTCTCAGGCTGTTGCGGCGGCTCGCGCCTTGTCTTCACTGATATTGAGGGCAGGGCTCTTTTCCACTGACACAGCCCTTGATGCGAGTTTCCTTGACAGTGCAGCGGGCTCTGCAGCGTCGTGGCATATAGTCCACAACGGCGTTTCCGATCCTTCACAGCTACCAGCCGCCAGGAGCTTTGTGTCCGAGTTCACCTCTGTCTATACGGAGAGACCGA
Source organism: Chloroflexota bacterium (assembly GCA_030945985.1). GTDB lineage: Bacteria > Chloroflexota > Chloroflexia > QHBQ01 > JADMIH01 > JADMIH01. The sequence goes on along the minus strand of JALYYZ010000032.1, from coordinate 3,459 downwards.
GCCAGTTCGCCTACAACAGCTACCTTGCCACGTGGCTGGCGTTAGAGGCCCTACAGCATGCCGGCAAGCCTGATAGAAGCCGGGTGCTTGTCCAGGCTAACACCTTAGTGCGGGCGGGAGGCGGCGGTACCATTCTTTTCGACCCGTCGGGCGAAGTGGCGGAGTGGACGATGACAGGATACCGGATAGGTTCGGGCAGCTTTCTGCTAGATCGTCTGCTCAGCCACGCTCCGTGAGCTTAAAGCCATTCTTCCCTGTCCAACTCATCATGGAGCTTGTTGATGGCTCTTACGAGGGCAGCCCGGTTCGCAAGGCCAAGCCGGAACATCTCCTCTTCGGCCTCCTCATCGACGGTGCCGGTTTCTTCGAGGTCCTCGAGCAGGGTCTCAAGCGCGTCCAATTGGAGCATCTTATTGTATGTCTGCTCGTCCAGTCCTTCGCTGTGTTGCATCTCTAACTCCTCGCATTCTATCCTTCAAGCTTCTGAATACTCCTCAATCTGTCCAAGCGCGTGCCTATTTGCCCAGCCAGCGCGCCTGCGCGGAGTACCCGAGGCGGAGAGAGGGTGCAGTCGACTACTGTAGATGGGATACTCCCGAGGGTACGCCCGCCATCTAGGATAAGCGCGACGTGGTCACCCAGGTATGCTTCAGCTTGCTCGGCAGTGAAGGCATCAGGCAGCCCTGATATATTCGCGCTTGTGGTTGCGATTGCTCCACCACAAAGCTCGATTAGCTCTCGCGCCTGCCTGTGGTCAGGTATGCGTAGGGCCAACGTCTCTCCCGCTCCTAGAGCCTCTGGCAGTTCTGCCGCGCGCTTCAGAACAAGCGTGAGCGCACCCGGCCAGAAGAGCCGTGCTAAGAGATCAGCTTCGGGTGTGAGGTCGTGAGCAAAGCGGCCCAAGTCCTCCGAGGATGCGAGCAGTATCGGCAGAGCCTTCTGTGTGTCGCGACCTTTAGCTCGATAGATTGCCTCTATAGCTTCTGTGTTGTAGGGGTTGCAGCCTATCCCATAAACCGTATCTGTGGGGAAGACAACAAGGCCCCCATTGGCGATAATGCCTGCGGCTTCGTTGAGCGCTTCCGGTGAGATAGGCGTAATCATCTGTCCAACCTGGTGTCTAATCAAGTAAGTATTAGCAATTTCATTTTGCTCACTTCATGTGAGCTATGATGAATCAAAACAACCACAGCTTAGGCGATAAGACGCTAGTGCTTGCGTACGAGCAGAAATGTGGCCCAGGTAGACAGAAGGCGTCGATAAGAGCTATCGGGTAGTGAATAAAGTAGAGTGAGCGCTTGGTCAATATACAAATTAGCCAACTGTACGACATCTTTCTGCGCGTTTGTACTCTCTACAATGTGCAATACATCGGAAATTAGTTCTCTGGAGGCGGCTGAATTGCCCAGAGCCGACAAAAGCACAGTACGTTCAGCGCTTGAGGCCCTGGCTAATGCTTTGTGCATAATCAATGTTGTTTTGCCCTCACGAACGTCAGAGCCGACGGGTTTGCCGAGTAGTTGCTCGTCTCCCGTGAGGCCCAGCAGATCATCGTGTAACTGGAAAGCCGTACCGCAAAGTGATGCGAACTTGCCCAGGTTAGCCGCGAACCCCCTGATATCTGCTGCGCCGGCAAGGCCGATACATGCGCCGCACCAGGCTGAATATTCGAGAAGCGCCGCCGTTTTGCGTGTAAGCATGTGCAGTACATCTTTTTCAGAAAGAAGATCGGGTTGCTTGAAGGAGAACTGCACATCGAGCATCTCACCTTCCATTAGCTGAGGCGTCAGTGATGAAGACATCCTCTTTATCAGATCTATTACCAGGCGAGGTTCCACACCTCTTTCGGTGAGGTCTGCCAGGAGGCTGTAGGTCCAGCTTTGTTGCAGATCGCCTGTCAGGATCGCCACGGTGGTGCCGTAGTGCGCGGCTTCCTCTGCCGGGACGTTATGCTCCGCCTGGGCGTGTCGCTTGTACAATGCATGGACGGTGGGCGAGCCGCGGCGCGTGTCATCTCGGTCGATAATATCGTCATGGACCAAGGTCCAGATGTGAAAGACCTCCACCGCCGCCGCCGCCGGTATGGCCTGCGCCTCGTCGCCGCCTACTGCACCGCAGCAAAGGAGTAGCAGAACAGGGCGCAAACCTTTGCCGCGCCGCTCTAAATAGCTGAAAATCGCATCATGTATATCGGCCGGCTTAAACTCCGCTGCGCCAGGCCACTTGTTCAGATAATCATGTACCATGTCTCTGCGTAAAGCGACTGCCTCTTCAAATTCACGCCACGCCGTCGCAGAGGGGACGAGCAACTTATCTGCATTGGGTGTTGCAGTCATCTATAAGTTCTCCTTGATGCTAAGCGCCGACCGTTTGTCCATGCCCTTTACCGCTATCAACTCCTCCAAAGTGGCCTCGCGCATGGCCTTGACCGAGCCGAATTGCCGCAGCAGCGCCTTCTTTCGTACAGGCCCTATGTCGGGCACATCGTCCAGCTTGCTATGCGTACCGCGCTTGCTGCCCAGTTTCCGGTTGTACGAGTTCGAGAAGCGGTGCGCCTCGTCGCGGACGCGCTGTAGTAATCGCAACCCCTCGCTGCGAAATGTTAGAATTACAGGCTCAGACTTACCCGGCAGAAATACCTCTTCCTCACGCTTGGCAAGGGAGATTATCGGTACATCCGTCAGCCCTGCCTCTTTCAGTACCTCGTAGGCAGCCGACAACTGGCCTTTTCCCCCATCTATTACCAGCAGATCAGGCAGTACAGCCCACGCGCTCTCCTTGTCGGTGTTTCCATTCGGAGACGCGCCATTGCCCGACAATTCCTCTTGCCTGTCTTCCTGAAGACGCATGGCTGCCTCGAAGTCGGCGGACGGCGCGGGCTCGCCGCGTTCTCCACCGCGAGCTACCTGCATTGCCTGTTGGCGCTCGCTCTCGACCTGCACAACGGAGGCGCGCTTGAAACGTCTGCGCAACATCTCCTGCATCGAAGCATAATCGTTGTTGCCTGTGGTCTTTAGCTGGAAGCGCCTGTACTCCTTCTTCTTAGGCGTGCCTTTCTCGAAGACGACCATCGCTCCCGCAACGTCTGTGCCTTGCAGATGAGCTACATCATAGCACTCTATGCGCTGAGGCCAGACCGGCAGATGCAGCGCCTCCTGGAGCTCCGTAAGGGCTGCTATGCTCTTCTGCTCATCGCTCAGCCAACGGAGGCGGTACTGTTCAAGTGTCTCCATCGCGTTGCGCGCGGCCATCTCGATCAGGTCGCGCTTATCGCCACGGCGCGGCACTGTGAGGCTTACTTTGTTGCCGCGCTTCTCTCTGAGCCAGCTCTGTATTACCTCGGCGTCGGATACTTCTTCCTGCAACACCAGCTTTGGAGGAACATATGCGGCATCATCGTAGAACTGGCTGACGAAGCCCTCCAGGATGTCTCCGGGCGTCAAGTCCGCCGTATTCTCA
>JALYYZ010000019.1 GCA_030945985.1 Chloroflexota bacterium | reverse complement strand
CCATTATTCCTGATCCGCCATAGTTGAACATGGCGATCGAGGCGCCGGACGCCTGCACGTTGCGCACAGTATTGTCGTGGAAGTTGAAGCTGCCGCCGGAGGAGGCATATATACCGCGCAGGAAAATGTTCTGCACCGTGGTGTCATACACCGTCAGGTTCTGATAAAGACCTGTAGTGTGATTAGTGATTATGCCGTTGCGAGCGTCAAGATCAGCGCCGCCAACGACAATTCCACTCGTCAGAGCGGGGTTATCACCATTGAGCGTAAAGCCATAGATAGTGACATTATTGGCCTGCACAAGGATGATGTTACTCGCAGTCCCGCCGCATAATGACCCGCCGCCGGGACAATCAGGGTTCGACACAGCAGGTACGATCAGGGACGAGCCCTGTCCCGAGCCCTGCAAAGTCAGAGGCTTGTCGATCGTTATATTCTCGACGTAAGTTCCGGCGCACACCTGGATTGTATCGCCCGGTGATGCGGCCGTAATAGCCGACTGTATAGTAGTGTATGCAGCGCTTGGGCACTGTCCATGATCGTCATCGACGACGAGGGTGCTTGGCGAGGCCATTGCCCTGCCGCCGCCAAATGATAAGAGAGACGCAAGCACGGCAGTTGCAGCCATGATCGTAAGTTTGTTGGTATTCAAAATAGTATGGTCCTCCTGATTATCTTCCGCATCGTTCCGGATTATCACTTACAATGGTCGTTTCCGCCTCCAAGCGAAGCGTCGTACCCCCCTTACTGTAGTGCAACAACTTTCAGGCACAATGAAGACATCATGGACTGAATAGTTTGCCTATCAATTTGTCTTTAACACAGCGCTAAGCGCTGGATGAATAAGTCTGTTAGCAGAAAGCACGCGGGGCGAGGGACGCTTGATAACGACCTCTATTAAAAGGGTCGTCATGGGGTGATGTCTTATTGCGTAGTATAGAACTGATTACTAACAAAACGAACTGTCCAGCTTATCTAAGCGAGAAAGAATGTATCATATAGTACATACTTGCTTGATGTCAACAGCTAGCTGACTCCGTGAGCAGCTATAGCTCCAAGCATTGACTGCTAATGAGGCTGTCTTTGTAAGATGCCACTCCGGCCTAGGGCCTATGCTATCCTGACTAGCCCGGTTATCAACGCTCCGAGCTATATAGTAGTGTGCATGGTACAAATGTCGGGCTGCTATGGTCCTGTAGGGCTATTCTCTTGTCGTCCTAGATAGCCTAAAGTAATAGTATGGATCGGGAGCAACATTATTCACCGTCGCGGTGGCGCGACGCGCAACAAGTTAGAGCAAAGGCAGATCGTCTTGAAACCGGCTCTGACGTCACCTCGCACTGCTATGCCGGCGCCTTTATCGGCGTATGTGGAACGGCACACGGACTTTCAGGTATGCATCATACCGCGGAGAGCGTTGATCACTTGCTAGTGCAGCTTCCAACCACCTCTTGGGGAAAGACCGCTTCTTTCCAGGAACAAAGAAATCAAGACCCCCAGAGCTTTGATTTCTTTGTTCTAATTCCAAGAGCTAAGATGCTGTTGGAAGCTGCACTAGGCGCAAAGTGGGCTGCCGGGAGAACTGTTCACTATGGGTAGCATAAGAGCAACAAACGCTGTACCGAGTTCCCTGTCGAGCATCGGCACAGGCCCAGGGAGCACGCACGTTGCCAGGGTGGACGCTCAAGAGGCCGTTGCCCGGAAGCGGTGGCAACTTGCCTTTGTTGCCGGCGTTGGGATGATAGTTGCCGTGCTGATGACAGGCACGCTCCTTGTGTGGCCTCTCATCGACAAGAGTACGGCGTACTCCCATTTCCCGGTGCTTGCGCACAACCTGTTGCGCGGTGATCTCACGGTCGACGCTTTGCCCGATATTCACCCCGATGTAGTCGCCTTCCACGGCCACAAGTACCTGCCCTTTGGTCCCCTGCCCGCGCTAATATTGGTGCCTTTCCTGTCACTCATCGACCTGGGCATGCGTCTTGTATGGGTGGGCCACCTGGTGACGCTGGTCAATGCCTGGCTCTTCTACAGAGTGCTGAAAAGGATCGACATAGGGACCGAGCAGTTAAAATGGTCCATGCTGCTCTTCTTCGGCGGCACCGTCTACCTCAACCTGGCATTCGAGGGCAGCGGGTGGGGCCTATCCCAGATGATCACTGTGACGTTCATAATTGCGGCGATTGGTGAAGCGGTTGCCGGGAGGCGTCCTTTTGTTATGGGCCTGCTGCTGGCGATTGCGGGCACGGCAAGGTTCACCGCCCTGTTCGCGGTACCTTTCTTCCTGCTAATGATATGGAAAGACGCGCGGAAGGACGAGGAGCCGGTAGCATGGGGCCTGGTGCTCAAGAAGTGGGGTATGCTTGCGGCGGGACTCGCGGGGCCGGTGTTTCTCCTCGGGCTGTACAACTATGCGCGCTTCGGTAATCCCCTCGATACGGGATATGCCACAGCGGCCCTGCACAACACGATTCTTGAAGCCGCGCGCAGCCATGGCATGTTCAGCCTGGCGCATGTGCCTAAGAACCTGGTCATGATGCTCTTCCAGGGTCCCGTCGCCTACCCCTCTGAGGATGCACCCATTCTGCAATTTCCGTACTTGCAGCCTTCGGTGTGGGGCATGGGCATCTTCTTTACATCGCCCGCGCTTATCTACATATTCAGAGCAAAGCTCCGGGAGCCGCTGGTACGCGCTTGCTGGCTCGCTGTAATCTGCGTCATGGTGCCGGTCATCACATACTACGGCATAGGTTGGCAGCAGGTCGGCTACCGCTACGCGCTCGACTTTATTCCCTTCTTGATCGTTCTGGCCGCAAGGGGTATGCCAAACCCGATGAACGGCGCAGCAAGGGTTCTGGTCATCATTTCCCTCGCGGTCAACCTGTGGGGTTGCATGTTCCTTTCGGGCCTGGGCCGCTAGTACTCTACCAGGAAGACATTAATGGTTTCATTCCATCTCACGCATGTGAGATGGAATGAAACAAAACAATCACTATTTAGCTGGTGACGTACTGGTGCATCTTCTAGCTATCTTCTAGCCTGTGATCAAGCACTCTTTCCCCACCAGGTATGTGGAAGCTTCGCCAGAGCGTGTTTTCAAATAGTGCCCAGTGGCTAGAGATCGCCCAGTGGCTAGAGATCACCTCGTGGTTAGAGATCGCTTATTTCCCAGAAACAAACAGATCAAAACCTTACGGGTTTTGATCTGTTTGTTTTTCTTTCCAAAGCTAAAAGGTCGCTGTAAGCTGAATCATGCAACTGCCGATACTTTGCCGGTGAGGCACCGGGTCACGGACGTACCAGACGGCAGTTATGCCTTGCCGAAGGCTCGCTTCACGCCAGGTGTAAAGAGGTAGTAGAGGATCGCACCGGCGATGACAATAGGCACGATCTCACTACCGATAGCCGTGCCGTTGACGATGGCGAGCACCGCCAGAAGCAATGAAATGACCTGAGAAACTATGCCCAGGGTCCATGCCCACGGCTTGAGCGTCCATGCGCCGAAACCGAACGCCAGGTTGAGGATCGCCTGAACCAGGAGACCTCCGCCGATAGCCACCGCCAGCCCACCGGCGCCAACAGCACCGAGGCCCATTAGCGCCACGGCTCCGAGCACCCCGAAGACGCCGCCGATTATTGCTAATACCGCTAAAATCGTAATACCCGTTGGTCTTTGCGCTGTTGCTTGCATCCTGCTTTTCTCCTCATGGTTAATTGATTATAGTCCAAAGAGCGTCCCTCATTGGGACGACTCTATTCGTGGGAGACACTATTGCAACGCGCTAGTATATCGGGTCTCGTTGGCGCTAGTATAGAGCAGAACAGAGAGGACGTCAATAGGCTGCGGCGATTCTACGTCACTACTGTGGAAAAGATAGGCCGAACATCGGATTCTGGAGGCGCGGGGAGTTTAAATCGCCCTGATCTCACTGAAAAATCTTGACATCCAGTCATAAACATGTTGTCCAGGTAGTATTTGCCGCGCCACCTCTGAATCGCGCGTGGATGATCTCGTTGCCGACCTCAGGATTCCACCCGTCTCACGCATAGTCTGGAGTTATGACTGGATGCCAGAAAAAGCCTATTGACCCGCACCCCGTTGTCTGCTATAATCAACCTAATCTATCGACCTTGAGCCGCTAGGTGACTCAGTCATCAGCGTGCAGTGGGTGTTTGTGGCCTGGTTCTTTTGTTGGTTGTTGTGCTTCTGCGTGGCAATCCACCTTCTGTGGTCCAGACACGACGCTCGCTTTGCGCAGCAGCAGAGCGCATGCGGCGGAGACGCAACTATATATGGCTGACCCGCGTTGGCGGGTCCTCAAATCCATATCTGCATGCTCGATAGGGCAAATGCCGGTGCCAACTGCATATACCTGGCGCGGCAGCGAATATTATCAACCAACAATCAAGGAGAAACTTGCAGTGAACAATCCCCAAATGCCAACCCAGGGTGGACCGCCTCCTGGCTATTCAGACAAACCGTGGACTACCGCCCTAATACTCTCTGTCTTGACCGGCTCGCTCGGCATAGATCGCTTCTACCTGGGCTATACAGGACTGGGCATCGCGAAGCTGCTCACCTGTGGTGGCTGCGGAATATGGTCCATAATCGACATCGTTATGCTCGCGACCGACAAACTGCCCGACGCGCAGGGCCGCCCCCTCCCTCACTAGTTCGCGAACCTGTGTCACGGGGCGTCTTGCGAACAGCCGCGTGCAGCCCTGCCGCAAGCTGTAACAGTCGCCCGGCGGGCAACCGGCGACCGTGCCCACAACTACCTTTATGGTACATACAGATGAAAACATGCCAGGCAATCAGATGCCGGGCAAAAACAGACCGGGGAGTAACGCACCAGGCAAGAACCGGCCTAACAGAAACGGACCGAGGCGGGAAGCGCTCTCCGATAGGCGAGTTCAATGGCTGGGGTTGGTAGCGGCGTGCGCAAGCGCGTCGCTACCACTTTATGCCGTCGACCCCACCGGCAAACGCTACTATCCGCGCTGTCCTGTTTACACATTCACCGGACTCTACTGCCCCGGCTGTGGCACCACGCGTGCGATGCACCAGTTACTCCATCTGAACGTTGGCGCTGCCGTGCGTCTCAACGTCCTCACCCTTTTCTTGCTGCCCGTGCTCGCCTACTCTTTCCTCTCCTACACCCGCGAGGTCTTCAGAGGTAAAAGCCTCCCCAACCCTTTCGCGAGTCGCCGCTCAACAAGGGTGCTCATCAGTGGTGTTCTTCTCTTTACGCTGCTGAGGAATATCCGCCGCTACCCCTTCACGCTCCTGGCTCCCCAGCGCTCCGGGCGCTAGTGCATGCCGACGAAGTTGTGATTGTTTTGTTGGATTGTTGTTCACAGTAGGTGAGCAACCGCGCAACTGCTTATCTTCTCCAGGTCCCATAAGGTGCTAGTGCAGCTTCACGGACCTCTTAGCCTCTAAAAGTAGAATAAGCAAATCAAAACCCTGCGGGGTTTTGATATGCTTATTCTTGGAGAGAGCGCTCTTTCCAGGCAAGAGCCACGTTGAGTCGTGCAGTGCATCACAGCCGCACGCATCCTTACAGCTATACCTTCTGCAAACGAGCGAGTTACAGCAAAAAAGAGGCTACCCAGGGTAGCCTCTCTTTGCTCGCCAAACGGGTGTACTGCTGAACTACCGGGAACCGGCTGTGCTGCTGCTGTTGGACTGCCAGGCCTCGGAATAGAGGCGCTGACCTTCCTGTACGGCGGCATGATCCGGTTTCACTATGTCGCTGAGGTCCTTTACGAC
>JALYYZ010000016.1 GCA_030945985.1 Chloroflexota bacterium | reverse complement strand
AGGAGTAATGACAGTGTCGGTAGCAAAAGCCGCCGGAGGGGCGCAATAAATCGAGGGTGTATCAAGACGAAGCCTCCAAAGCATTAAAGTTATAACACGGGCGTCAATAACGCGCCCTATGCTCGTTACTATAACTCATTATCGATGCCTGGCGCAAGGACCCGTTAGCGCCAAAGCAGCCGCTTTCGCAATAGTGTGGCTTTATACAGGTGGTAAGAACATTGCGCACAAATAATTAGGGAAGTTTACCCAATGCGCTGCGGCCCCTTTATGAATGTCAGGCATAATCTCAGCATACGGAAAAGTATGCAGAAAATCTATATACACCTGTGGGCAATTAGTACTGGCGAGTCTACGCGGTTGGTCCTCATGATCTACGAAGAAATGCATAGCAAGCTTCCAAAGACTATCAAAGAGGTGAATGGCATGCTGAGAGTCTCTGCAATAACACCAAGCTGAGCGCTTGTCAGAAGATATATCGTGTGCTAGACTTGGGCAAGGCACGACCCGTTTGGCCCATGAGCCTGGCTCCTTCACCACAGCATGCAACTGATCAGAAACAATCCAATTAAGCCCTCAGCGCTTGTAGACTCCGGTCAAAGTGCAGCCGTCCAGCCGGGGCTTCTTACTGGAAGCGCTGGACTCCCGGTAGAAATAGCTACCGTCATACACAGGGGGCAACCACCGGCTTGGAGACACGTTGCTGCTGTTGCTCTTATTTCATTAGCTACACTTGCGGTCGGCCTGGGCATGTGGGGCTGGACCTACGACGATGCCTTTATCATTTATCGCTACGCCCGCAACTTCGCCGACGGGCTCGGCATGGTCTACAACCCGAGCGAGCACTATCTGGGCACCAGCTCGGCGGGATACACCCTGCTCATCGCGTTCCTGTACAAAGCCCTCCCCGGTTTGGATCTCACGGTGCTTGGCAGTCTCACTAGCGTAGCAGGTATATGGGTTAGCGGTACCCTTCTCTACGTGCTAGGCGTTCAAGCCCGGCGGCCGTTCGCAGGGCTGCTGGCGGGCATAGTCACACTGGCAAACCCTCTGCTGCTCCAAAGCTGGGGCGGGGAAATGACCATACTGGTGCCGCTGGTTATTGGCTCGGTTTACGCATACTGCCGAGGCTGGGGTATAGCAACTGGGGCGCTGCTGGGTGGGGCGGTGCTCACTCGACAGGATAGTATTGTGCTTGTGGGCCTCCTGGGAGCCCACTATATTTTCACGAGGAGGCGAATCCCATGGGAGGCAGGCGTGGCGTTTATTCTCATAATGCTTCCCTGGGTGACATACAGTTGGTTCTTCTTCGGCTCGCCTCTCCCCGGCACGCTTGAGGCAAAGATCTCCCAGGGCAAAGCCGGTTGGCCTTTCTTCCTAACTGGATCCATTTCCTGGTTCAACGATATAATTGGAGACAGCCACGCCCGCTCCGTGCTCTATCTACTTGCACCCCTGGGTGCTCTCACCCTTACATGGTCGGCTTTCAGGAGGCAAGCTGTTACGCCATGGCTGCTATTGCTAGGTTGGTGTGCGCTCTTTACGGCGGGCTACACAGCCCTGCGCGTCTCCTTTTACCACTGGTACGCCGTGCCTGCCGCAGTAGGCATCGGCATACTGGCCGTCTGGGGTGTGGTGGGGATCTGGCAGGTGATAGCGTCCATGTTGTCGCGGATCAACCCCAGAAACGCATACAGCACGCCACTTGCTCGGGTAGTAGGGTCGCTTGTCGCAGGGTTCCTATTTTTGCTTCCTGCTGCACGGCTTTACGAATATAATGTGCAACTGAGCAATACCCTGCGCGGAGACAGTACACCTCTCTACACAAAAGCGTCCAACTGGCTGCGAGACCACACCGAGCGCACCTCAACCGTAGCTTACCTGGAGATCGGGAGGATAGGCTATTACAGCGGCAACCGTATCATCGACCCTTTAGGCTTGATCACACCCGGGGCAGCAGCCCATGTGCCTACTTGGGATTATAGCTGGACAGTATTACATTACAAGCCTGATTACTATCTGGCGCAAGATACATTCGAACCCATATTACGGAATATTTCGACCGAGCCATGGTTCATCTCCGCCTATTCGCAGGCCACGACTCTCAAAGGCGGCGGTCACACGATGACCATCTACCATCTGAATCCGGGAGCCAACTTGCCTCAGCCGCTCCGCCCACTCTTTATACAACGTGAGAGCCAACAGCCAGCGTGGATAACGCCCGGAGAACCGACCGAGCAATGGCCGGGGCAGACGTTCGCATCGACGGCTGCCAACCTCAAGGCGATATCACTGCTCATTGGGATACCAAAGCCGGTAACCCAGGGGAAGCTTGTGCTCCACCTGCGCCGTAGCACCGGCGACAAACAGGACTTACGCAGCGCAGAGGCCAAACTTACAGATATTACTAATGATAGTTGGTACACCTTCCGTTTTGACGCTTTGCCAGATTCGGCAGGGCAGACTTACTTCTTCACCACAGAACTGGTTGATTACCCGAAGAGCACAGAACCGCCGCTTGCCCTCTGGTATGCCACCGACGACCTCTATCCAGGCGGAACGCGCTACCGTGGCACTAAAGCTGTCGAGGGCGACCTCTGCATGCGTCCAGCGGTGGCTGACACGCCCTGAGCATCATTGATGGCTGCGCTTCTTCATGCGCTAACGCAACGAGGCATATAGCCGCTCAATCTGCGCAACCAGGGTCTCCTCGCTGTACCGGTCCAGGGTGTGCTCACCGTGGGCGGCCAGTCTGCTACGTAATGCAGGGTCGACCAGCACCGATATTATCCCATCGGCTAGCGCCTGTGGGCTTTCGGGCTCGACTAGAACGCCGTTGTAGCCATCTTGTACCATCTCGCGCACGACCGGGATATTGCTGGCTACCACCGGGCAACCTGCGGCCATGGCTTCCAGGGGAGGGAGGCCGAAACTCTCGTAGCGGGTGGGATAGACCAGGCAGTCGGCAGAGCGCATCAGCCGAACCTTCTCCTCCTCGCCCACCTGGCCGAGTAGCACCAGGCTGTCCAGGCTGCCGTTTTCGCGGCATATCTCTTCCAGGTGCCCCGCGCGCGCCGGGTTCTGCCCGGCAAAGAGGAAGGTAGCGCTGGGGCAGCGCTTCAGCACCAGCGGCATGGCGCGGGCCAGGGTGTCATAGCCCTTGCGCTCTTTGAGCTGGCCCAGGAATAGCACATGGGGAGAGGAGTAGCCACTCGCCACGCATGCATCGTAGGGCACCGACTTTATATAGGGCACGTCGATCCAGAGGGGTATACGCGTTATATGTTCCGCCGGTATGCCCAGGTGCTTGAGCAGCTCAACTTCGTGACCGGAGAGGGCGATAAGAGCGTTAGCGGCACGCAAGGGATAGTGCATACAGAAGTTCTGCCAGATAGAGAGAGGCTTGTGGAAGCGGGCGCGTACAAGAGATCGGATGAGGCGGGTGGGGGTGTAGATCAGCCGGCCAGGGTACATCTTGCCCAGGTAGGGGCGCTCGCGGTCGTCCACCAGGTAGGGGTCGTGGAAGGGGCCGACGACGGTGAAGACCACGGGCACATGCAGCAGACGCGCGAAGAGGGTGGCCTGCCAGTTGAGGGCGTTGCGCAGGTGGAAGAGGTGGATCATGTCGGGCCGGAAGCGCAGCAGTGCGGGCAAGAGGCCGGGGGCAAGCCAGGCCTTGTTGACGTCGAGGCGTGTGACGCTTATGCCGTCTACATTCTCGTGGGAGAGGCCGGTGATGTCGGAACCCTCTTCCCTGATGGTGAAAGCGGCCACCTTGTGCTTCCTCGCGAGGAGGGCACGGCCAAGCACCGCCTCGGGCCACTGGCGGAAGCCGTGCGCCACGCCCGCCGTTGTGATGATGCCCACACGCACCTTACAGGAACCTCAGCGCTTTATCGGCGAAGGGGATACGCAGCGTCCTGAAGCGCTCTTTATCGGCCTCATCCAACCCTCCGAGCAGCTTAAAAGAGGCCAGGAAAACAGCAGCGCCCAGCGCCAACATAGCCGCAGTAGCGGGTATGTTGGCGGGGAGGAGCAGGAAAGGCAGTAGACAAAAGCCCATCAGGATAGAGGCCCAGCCGACCCGCACGAAGAAAACGCCTGGGAAATATAGCTGCAAGTGCCGGTGCCCGTAGACAACGGCCAGCAGTCTGGAGCCTATCCCCGCCACGGCAACCGCGATGGCCGCGCCGACCACCCCGAAGGGAGGCACCAGCAGCACCAGCAGCGGTATGCTCACCAGGGCCACCAATCGGGCTGTTATAGCCGAGCGGTAGTCCTCGTAGACGATGAGGACATTGAGGGCGATGCTGATCATCGATTCGCCGAAGAGGCCAAAGGTAAGGATAACAGCGCACGCCACCACACGCGAGAGCGTGGCGGAGGTCACTACCGCGTCTCTACCCACCTCGCCATAGAAGATCTGGAAGACGTTGCGCGCGGTAACGATTAAGCCCACCCCTGCCGGCATAAGGGCCAGGATCAGGAACTTGCTCAGTGTTGCGTATGCCGTGCGCAGGCCTTCTATGCGCCCTTCCGCATAGAGGCGCGCGAACAAAGGGGTTTGCACACCCGTGAGGGGCACCACGAGGGCACGTAGGAAATGCTTGGTCAGCTTGTAGGCGACAGTAATGAGGGCCACCTCTACTTGTCGCTCAGGCGACGATATTACTAGCAAGCCCAGCATCGTCACGATAAAAGGCAGGTCATAGAGATATACCGACCAGTTGACCAGGTAGTTGAGGCCGGAGAAGAAAAAGAGCCTGCGGCGCAGCGAGTGACTAGATGGCAGCTTCACCTCGGCAGCGCGCGCATGGGGCTCGTGCGACATCACCCGCAGCAAAGTCCATGCCTGCCAGACGGATAGGACGACAGAGAGGGCCGTAGTGAGGAGCAGGGCCAGTATAGCCCCCACCGCGCCCATACCAGCGAGCACGAAGAGCACCGTGAGGCCGGGGTAAGCAACGGCACTGAGCACATCGAGGGCATTGGTGGTCTTCTGCCTGAAGTGGGCGTAGAGGAACTGGATAGAGACGTCTGAGGCAGCTCCAAGCACCAGTAGGCCCCCAATGAAGGTGAGGATAAGCCCGCCGCTCGGCCCCAGGTGCCAGGCGCTTATCCAGTAGCCGGGCGCTATCGCGAGGGCTCCCACCAGGCAGAGAAGCACGACCCCCTTCACCACCGTCACCCACAGCAGCAGCCTGGAGACACCCCCGCGCCCGAAACGCATCTCGATTTCAGGGTAGAAGCGCGGTAAGGTGCGCTCAATTCCGAGGTCCGAAAAGAGGCCGAGGAAGTTGAGCAGCGCGGTAGCGAAGCTGAGCACGGCAAAGCCGTTGGTGCGCAGCAAGCGCACGGTGACGATGCTCGCAGCAAAGGGAAGGAGCACCTTGAGCGGAAAGAAGGCAACGTTCCAGAAGACCGCCCACCCGGCCCGCTCTACCAGCGGCTTACTGCTTTTGCTGACACTTTTTACTGACAAGGGTTGCTCATCACGGCCCTATATCTATCGAATCGACTTGCACACCCAGCACCCTTTCGTCATAGCTGATGCCCGCAGTACGCCCGGACCAGGTGGGCGAGTTTATAGTGAGGAGAGCGCTGCCGGGCCCACTGACGTCTGTACCTGCTTTGGGGGTGCCGGGCGGAACCTTGACTGTGTAGTCGGTGAAGTTCGTGCCAGGCTTCACAACAACATTGCCTATTGGAGTGTCGTCCAAAAGGAGCGTCACTGTCAAGGGCTGAGTGCGCAGGGGAGCGCTGCCGGCCAGAGGCGTTTCCGGACGCAGGCGCAAATGTACGGTACCACCGTTGAGCGGGTTCTGCTTCGCATTCAGGCCGGTCGCCTGGGAGGGCCAGGGTACTCGCACGATGGCGCTGTCGGCTGTCCAGCGCCACGATGAGGCGTCGCCTGTGGCGCGCTCCTGGGCCTGTAAGCCGGCGACCAGGTACTGGTAATCGGAGCCATCGCCTATCTCGATGTGCAAAGGCAGGCTTGCGGGTGTGGCCGGACCGGGCGTGACGCTGTAGATTCCCCAACTGAGGTTAGCCTGGTATACATTGCTTGGCTTCTGGTAATATTGCTGCTCATACTCTGGCACGGAGTAGTCCCAGGTGCCCACCTGCTTGAGGCCGAGACCTGGGAAGCTTACCTTGCCCCCGTTGGTGCTCATCATGACGTAGACTGCGTAGCCGGACTTCATCCAACGCTGCGCCATCCCCTGGAGTATGTTGTTATGCAGCTTTGGATAATCCTGGGTGACTACGAAGCTTTCTACGCCGTAAATGAACTGTAGCGGTGTTGCAACCACATAAGGCTCGTCACGTCCATCGCTGAACAGCACCACCGATTTCTTAGGGAACTGCTTCGCCAGCGCATCAAATTCCTTGACCGCTCCCGCCTCTTCAGTGTGACCGATAATGGTACGCGAGGTATATAGGAAGAATACGGCAAGCCCCACCACTAGCAGACCCGCAGATGTAGAGCCTAGTACCCTGGTACGAGCGCCCACCCTGCTCCACAGGTAATGGCAAATCCAGGCGAAGCCCATAATGAGGGCGGGAAGAATGATAGGCACATAGCGGCGCATACTGTAAATGTAGGTCGCTTCCGTATAGGTTTCCTGGATAAAGACATAGCTGAGCACGAGGAGAGCGCCCATGAATAGGCCGGTAGCCGCATTGAGCCGCCCCCACACCCAGCGGAGCAGCCCCCCGACGGCGAGCACCAACCCGACGGGTGAGAGATACCAGCCGACGCGAAGTAGATTGTATCTGCTCCCCAGGTCGACCGGCGCGCCGGTATAACTTTGCCATGTGGTGAATACCAACTGGGGCAGGCGGTGGCCCGCGCTGTCAAAGCGCACGTTAGGAAGCCACGGCCCGATGAAGTAGTTATAGGCACTGTACGCGGCAATTATCATAATGAGCACACCGACCCAGACCAACCTGCCACGCGTCGCTAACCGCTCGATGCGCAGCCATGCAGGGCGCAGCCGGCTGCGCATGAAGCGCAACGCACCCAGCAGGGCCAGCCCGCCATAGAGCGCCAGGAGCACGGGGCCCCAGAGCCGGCGCACGTCGATGATCTTGTTGTGATAAAGATCGGTGGTATAGGGGAAGCTGTAGAAGAAGAAATATAACGCATAGAAAAGGAGCATCGCCGCCAGCGTGCCTGCGAAAAAGGTGTAGGCCCGCCTCCATGTGCCGCTGAGCCACCAATAGAGGAGGTAGAAGGGTACGGGAACCAGATAGAAGATAAAGTCCGACCGGGTAAGAGCCATCTCGCCGAGCATCAAGCCAGCCAACACGCCCCAGAGCAGGGACCATTGGGAGGGATTAGTGGTTAGTGGTTGGTGGTTGGTGGTTAGTGG
>JALYYZ010000449.1 GCA_030945985.1 Chloroflexota bacterium | reverse complement strand
ATCTACAAAAGGCTTTACTCTATCATTGTATTGATTCTGCGCGTCAATCCCCGACTGCCATGAAGGCTGTGTAGCAGTCACGACTCCCTTCGGCAGCTTGGCTCCCAACTCGAAGCCCTGATCAAGTCCACTGCTAGCTGTCCAGGTTATACTATTCGCCTGTGCAGTTACTTCGGATTTCGGCACCGACGTCTTGGTCCACGCGCTCGTGTCGGCAGAGGCGGGGAAGGTCACACGCGCACGGCTACGCGAGATGGGGCCTGCCCAGTTGGGCGGAATAGCATACCAATCGAACTCGTCATGGTCGCTGTAAACCTTGATCGCGTGAGGAACGCGGTACTTGAGATGGAATGTACGGCTGGCACTTGAGGTATAGTCATAGACCCAACGCACCTTGAACTGACCATTCTCGGTGGTTGTGCCAAAGGTGCCCGGCTGTCCTGACTTAGAGGCGTCCGGGTCGTAGGACGTTTCAGTGTAAGGAGTAAGTAGACCATTTGCCTCCTCGGTCACACCAACAGCCTGTATCTGTTCTATACGGTTGAGGTCCCAGTAGCGCGTACCACGATGAAAACTGCCACTGTCATAAACGTACGTGAGAATTTCCTCGACACTCAGAGAGCCATCACCATTCACCGTGATATTAGAATCGTACGGCTCCATGTGAAACTGCTGGCTCTGGGCGGCAGCTCCTTCAGGCGATAAACCAGAGGGAGAGAGAAGTAACAGGGCAACGATAAAGGCAACCGGAAGAACCGCAAGGCGGCGAACGGAGAAGACTGGGCTGCGCGATTCTTTAGCCGAGAACCGTGTTTTGAGCATCCTGCTATGCCTCTCTAGGTAAGCTGAAAGGTGTGAGTATATGCACACTACGCCTTCGGTATAAAAAATTCAGCGCCACAATATTCGCACTTGATCACGCCTTTGCCTGCCACAACCTGGGGTGCGCCGCAGTTGGGACACTTGCCCGTAATTACCGCCTGGTTCATAGCGGCGGCATCTGATGAGACAAGCTTGCCGGCCTTCCAATCAACGTAGCCCGTGAAGAGGCCCTTACCCACCAGGTCATAAATGGCGGCCTTCACCTTATCAAGAGGCAAGCCCACCTCGATGGCCATGTTAGCTATCTGAACTGTGCCCTGAGTCTGTAACATATTCAGGATGCGCTTCTCTTTCTCAACCTCAGCGAATTGCCCCGCTTCGGTGCGGCCCTGCATGAGGAACCAGGCTCCGAAGCCCGCAACGATAGCTGCCACGAGGATGGCGCAACCCATTGTCAGTCCAGCCCCGCCGCCTTGCAGTTTGGTACCGGCCTGGTTCATCTGACCGAAGACCCACACGCCCGATCCGAGCACCATTACAACTGCTATCCCGATAAGCACAAGCCCGATAAGCCTACCCGAACCTACCATCCAGATCCTCCAGATAATTGCTCTGTCCGCTTTCGACCTTATATACGCCTGCACGCGCCGAGGGTTTCAACATTCGCGCCAGGGCATAGAGTGCAGCGTATCTTACAATATCCTGCTCAGGCGGACAAGTACTCACTTGCGGATAAGAGACAGGGCGGCAGAAAGCACCTGCCTGGGAGTGACCATCTTGAGCCCTGGACAGAATAGGCATTCAGCCCAGGTCACCAGGGTGGCACCACCCACAAAAGCAAAGCGCCCAGCGCAAAGGAGGTTGGGGCGCACAACGCAATAGTCGACGCCGTTCTTGCCTCCGGGTATCCAGGGGTGGTAGCTCCGTGGATCGGTAGGGCCATAAATCCCCAACACGCGTGTACCCGACGCAGCAGCTATGTGCAGCGGGCTCGAGTCGTTGCCGATAAAGAGGGTACAACGCGCAGCCAATGCAGCGGTTTCGCCCAGGGTGGTTTGGCCTGCGGCATTTATGACAGGGAAGTGTGCCCGGCGCACCAGTTCTTCAGCTAGGGCAACCTCCTCCTTGCCGCCCATGATCACTACACGCGCCCCGATCTCTAAGAAACCATTGGTAACCTCGGCAAACTTTTCTACAGGCCAACGCTTACGGCCCCACAGACCCTCGCCTCCCAGGTGCATACCCACCAGAGTATCATCAGGACTGATCCGGTGCCCACTCAAGCGGCTCTCTGCGTGCGCTATCTCTTCAGCGCTGGGGTAAATAAGCAGATGCGTATCGTGTACGGGGATGCCCAACCTACGCACAACGTCGCTGTAATGCTCCACAGCGTGCCGCTTACGCCACTGTGTACCTGCCCAGGGCAGCGCCCACCACATCTTGGGCAGGTTCATCTCGGTGCGCCGGCGTATGCCGCTCCACAGGGTAACCCACCATATATAATTGCAAAATTCCACAGCGAGGTCAAAGTGGGCGCGTCGCAGATGCAGGAAAAGGCGCGCCACCGCCATGAAGCCCGGCCACTTTTCCCTCGTTGGCCAAAAGAGGAAGCTGTCTATAGAAGGGTTATGCCGCAGAATACCTTCATTGGTAGGATAAACCAGCGCCGTGATATGCGCCTCGGGGTAACGCTCACGCAGGGCACGCACTGCGGGTGTGGCAAAGAGCGTATCGCCGATTGGCAACAACATCAGTAGAAGGATTCGCTGGGGGGCTTTTTCAGGCATAAAGTAAGCAGGTGCGCACATATGGAAGGCCACATGCAGGTGTTTGCTCACTATAACTGAGATAGCTGCTTTCCGCCAGAGCAGCACGACCTCTTGGGAAAGAGCGCTCATTTCCAAAAACAAACCAATCAAAACCCTGGCAGGGTTTTGATTGGTTTGTTTTACTTTCAAAAGCTAGTATGAGAGAGGCTAATGATCTTCCCTGAAGAACTCTATTACCTCCTGCCGCTCGGTTTCAGTAGTCATAACCTCAACGAACGAGATACGGTGCCAGGGGTACATAAAGCTCTTTGCGCCCGTTGTGACATAGGCTACGGGCTTGCCGTCCCGCTTACGAGGATTGGTAAACTCCAGGTAATTGTCACCTGGCTTGGGCAGGTCTTCAACTTCGCCCAGTATTGGGTCCTCACCAACCACATGTATAATCAGTACTTTAGCCATTGCTCCTGCCTTGTTCTACTAATAGCGTTTAATAACGTTCACGTCGCGTTTTCCGTTTAAAAGAGACTCCTATATAGCCAGCGCATATAGTTTGCGGTCAAGCGAACCCACATAGACGATTCCATCCTCTATGGTAGGTGAGGATACAACCGGACCTCGAGTACGATAGCGCCATTTCATCTCTCCGGTGATTATGTCCAGGGCTATCACATGATTATTGCCGGTACCGAAGTAGACGTTATCACTCACAGGCGACACCCTGGGCGAGGAGGTTATCTGGCTGCCCGCGTCATAGTTCCAGATCAACCTGCCTGTGGGTGCGTCCAGGGCATATAGGTACCCGTCTGCAGAACCGATCATTACGCGCTCACCCAGCACAGCAGGAGAAGCCGAGACCGACCGCTGGCACTCGAAACGCCAGGCGGTAAAGCCCGTTTCGGCGTCCACCGCGTAGATGTAGTTGTCTACTGAGCCCAATATTACCGTGTTGTTCAGCACTAAAGGCGTGCTGATAATCGCTCCTAGTGTATGCATCTTCCACTTAAGTGTGCCACTGAGAGTATCCAGGGCATAGAGGTTGCCATCGCTTGAGCCTATGAGGACGAGCCCCTTGTGGAAGGCAGCCGACGAACGAACAAAGTTCCAGGTACGGTACTTCCAAACAATCTGCCCGTTCTCGGCGTTCAGGCAATAGATGTACTGGTCGTCCGAGCCGAAAAAGACCATGTCCTTGTACACTTTGGGGGACGAACGTATGGCGCCCCCTGTCCTGTAGGACCATAGCTGCGTGCCACGTCGGGCATCATAGGCGTATACGTAGCTATCCTCGGAGCCAACGATAAGAGTGTCACCCAGCAGCGCAGGCGACGAACAAATACCCGCCTTTGTGGGGGTTTTCCAGAGGAAGTCACCACTCTTTGCATTGAGAGCATACATATTAGTGTCATAAGAGCCAAAAAAGACCACTCCCCGGCTACACACAGGCGAGGACCGTATCTCGTCGTCGGCGGTAAAGGTCCAGAGCACCTGGGCTCCGTCCGGTCCTGCCTGAGACGAGTAGGTCTTGCCGATCTGTGGGCCGTGCGCAGGTGGAAGAAGCACACCGCTAGCCAGACTCGCATCTCTAATAGGCATTGCCATGGGTACCTGGTCGAGAGCAGAAATGGAGTTGCTCATGCTAGGCACGAAAAGCGGCTCGAGCAGGGAAGGTGTGTCATCCGAAAGTGGTTCGGATTGCCTCTTCTTGAGCTTTGGGTCATAGAGGCTGCTCTGCGTCAGTGCCTGTCGGAAGGCAGGCGCTGAGGGCCAGCGCCGCTCGGTGTCGTACTCCACCGCTCTCAGGATGGTTGCCTCCATATATTCGGAGACGCGCGGGCTAAATTTGCGAATAGGGCGCTCATGAAAGGTGAATGGCGTCTGAGTGCGCGGATCCGATTTAGTCAGCAGGTGGTGCATGGTTGCGCCCAGTGCGTAGATATCGCCCCGAGGTTCTGCCAGGCCACGGTACTGCTCAGGAGGAGCGTAGCCCTCTGTGCCGATCATTGTACCTCTTTTGTCAGACTGGAATACCTTGGCGATACCAAAGTCGATGAGGGTAACCTTGCCTTCCGCTGAAACGATAATATTAGAAGGCTTCAGGTCACGAAAGACAATAGGCTGAGGCTGGTGCCCATGCAGGTACTCTAACACGTCGCATATTTGCACCGACCACTTGATGACGTCTTCCTCGAGCATAGGGTGTTCACGGTTCTGTAGTTGGCTTTCCAGGTCGCCACCGTCTATGAACTCCAGCACCAGGTAGACGCGCCCGTGCGAAGCAAAGAAATCGAAAATCTTTGGAATACCAGGGTGTGAAAGGGTGGCCAACAGAGATGCTTCGCGCTCGAAGTTGGCGAGGCGGATCTGACCCGTGCGAGGGTCAGGCGAGTTGTCAGGCATTTCTTTTATGGCGCAATAACGAGAAACCGCCGTAAAGCGCAGGTCCCTGGCCTTGTACACGGTGGACATACCGCCTACGCCAAGTACCTCTTCAACATCGTAACGGCCCTGAAGCACAGTGTTGCGTGGCAAGGGTGCCGTGCCCGTGCCCGGCATAATCTCTGTTGGCGTGGCCACTCGATCATATGGGGATGGTGGTGGCGGTGATGAACTATTAGTATCGGCGTTCACGGGTCGGGGCTGCGTCCCTTCGAGGCGTTTGATTAGCATGGCATATCTCTCCAGTACTGGTCTACATTCGATTATAGAGCCCTGCAAAGTGGCGAGACAATAGCCCTAATGTCCCATGTGAGGCGTACCTTCTGGTTATTCGGCTGATTAGTGGGTGCATCTTGCGGCTATAAATGAGAACTGGAAGCTCTACAGGATAGCTTCTTCTGCAAGAAATGTCGCATGTCTCTTGTTTCCTGCTAACAAACATCGCAAGAGACAGCAAAAGAGTTGGAACTGATATGATAGTGGCAGAGGAAGTCTCTATTATGCTATAAAGAGCGTTGCGGAAAGTGGTTCTAGGATCTGCCTTATCATGCGCATGGGCGAAGCATTTAATAACCCGTGCATGGTGTTACATTTTCCGTCGTCCTCCAGTTACAGTCTAATAACAATGAAGGAGAAAGAGAATGTCTAAGGCCAATAGAAAAGGTGGTGGGCTGCTTGTAACCATGCTGCTAGCACTCACCTGCAGCGTTGGACTGACAGGCAGCGCCGCATTTGCCCACCCAGCAGGCCAGCAGCCAAAAGATCCTGGACCGAAGATGGCGGGCGTTGTGCCCAAGTCGGTGCAGGACCGTTCAGCCACACGTATAGGCAGCAAGGACGAGACGGACACGCTTTACGTACTCTTCATGCTGCCGGAGCGTGATCCAAATGGTCTATCTGCTTTCATAGCTGACGCAAGCAATCCTAGCAGTCCTAACTACGGGCACTATATGACGCTTGCCGAAGAGAACGCCCGCTTCAATCCGGACGCAACAACAGAAGGGCGCGTGATGCAATGGCTCACCGGCGCCGGCATCAACGACGTCAAGACCACGCAAAATCACCTCTATGTGAGCGCCCACGCCACCGTTGCTCAGCTAAACGCTCTGCTCAGCATCCAGATAAACAACTACAAACAGGGCAGCCGCAGCTTCTTCGCGCCTGATCACGCTCCCACCCTGCCGGCGAGCATAAGCAATGATGTGAGTTGGATAGCGGGGCTGCAAAGTGCCACGCGCTTTCGCACCTTGAACAATGGCATACAGGATGGTCAGGCGCCTTACTATCCACAAGACATCGCGAACGCCTATGATGTAAATCCGTTATGGGCAGCAGGCAACACAGGCGCCGGCACCTCCATCGGCATCACTCTGTGGGGCGGCGCTCCGAGCGATACCACGCTGCAGAGTTGGGCTGCAACAACCCACGCTGCCGTGGCAACACGAGCCAACGGGCGGCTAATCATCGTTCCAGTTGATGGCGGCAGTACCTATGCCGACGTGGGAGAGGCTGGTATGGACATAGAATCGTCGGGAGGCGTCGCCTACCAGGCGCAAATACGCTACTATGAGGCTCCAACCGACTCGGCAGGTAATCCTACTACACTGGCTTCGCTGACAGATGCGCTAAACCAGGCAGGCACCGACCCTGCTAATAATCGGCAAATCAGCAGTTCGTGGGGCGGGGACGAAGACCAGGATCTCATCAACGCATTTGAGTCGGTCTTCCGGGCAAACACCGCCACAGGTCACGACTATCTTTTCTCCAGCGGCGACAACGGCTCAGCTTCTAATCAACCCCCATACAACGACCCGACACCCAGCTACCCCGGTGCAAGTCCTTACGTAACCTCTATAGGCGGCACTCGCTTTATCGCCAACATTAGCGCCGGTTGGCCTGGGGAGCGCACATGGGACTATTCTCTTATGGGTAACAGACCCGAAGGTAGTGGAGGCGGCTACTCGAACATAGAGGCGCGACCGTCGTGGCAAGTCGCCCCCGGCTTCAACAATGCAATGCGCGGCTACCCCGACGTTTCGGCAGTAGCCGACCCGGAAACCGGCTTCTATGTCTGCTACGGCAACAGCGGAGCTTGCGGCCAGATAGGTGGCACGAGCCTCTCCTCACCGCTCTGGGCAGGTTTC
The DNA here is from genome assembly GCA_030945985.1 of Chloroflexota bacterium. Classification (GTDB taxonomy): domain Bacteria; phylum Chloroflexota; class Chloroflexia; order QHBQ01; family JADMIH01; genus JADMIH01. The sequence goes on along the minus strand of JALYYZ010000449.1, from coordinate 896 downwards.
ATGGCTATAACCAACCAGTACCTGTCTTCTCAGGGTAAACCACAGTTAGGGTTTGTGAACCCCAGGCTCTACCGTATGGCCTCGACCCAACAGCCGTTGCCGGCATTCCACGATATAACAGATGGCACAAACGGTAACTACAACACGGGCGCGGGCTGGGACGCGGTTACGGGCATTGGCACCCCCGACGTCTGGAACCTGGCCCAGGACTTTGCCGTATGCGATCTACCCTTCACCGATGTTGCAACGGGCAGCTCCTTCTACCCGTATGTGCATTGCCTTACATGCAAGAACATTATGAGCGGCTATGCTTGTGGCGGAGCGGGCGAGCCTTGCGACGACTCACAAGATGCCTACTTCCGTCCAGGCGCGCTTATTACCAGGGGCCAGATAGCTAAAGTTGTAAGCAATGCTGCAGGGTACAACGAACCCCATTCCGATCAGACCTTCCAGGATGTTCCCACATCATCCCCTTTCTACATATGGATACAGCGCCTCTCCTCCCGCGGCTTCATGACCGGTTACACATGTGGTGGAGCCGACGAGCCATGTGTAGCACCGGGCAACAAACCCTACTTCAGGCCGGGGGCCTACGCCTCCAGGGGCCAGCTATCGAAGATTGTGAGTAGCGCGGCAGGATACAACGAGAATCATACTGAGCAGACTTTCCAGGACGTTCCCACCAGCCAACCTTTCTACATATGGATACAGCGCCTCTCCTCCCGCAGCTTCATAAGTGGATATGCGTGTGGTGGAGCCGGCGAGCCGTGTGTAGCGCCTGGCAACAAACCCTACTTCAGGCCCGGTGTCAATGTCTCTCGCGGCCAAGCTGCGAAGATAGTGAGCAACACATTCTTCCCGAATTGCCAAACACTAGATACACCCTGGAAGTAGGC
>JALYYZ010000438.1 GCA_030945985.1 Chloroflexota bacterium | reverse complement strand
GGAGACATACCTTTACACATGCAGAGAAACGTCGGCACGATATCTGCTACGATGCTCACGTAGTAAAGCAGGGTGCCGGGTATCGCGGTTGGATAATGAGTCGGGAGAATACGCGCATTGAAAGCTTTTCGGATCGCCCTGTTACTGGGTACAGTTACCATCTTTTTCGTATTGCCACTCCGCACACGGGCGCAAGCGATAGATCCTGTAGCGATAGCAACCGCCTGGGTCACAGCAGTGAGCTTGCATGACGTGGAGACTGCCCTCTCCTTCCTGGGAGACGATGCTTACGTGACATTTGTGCTACCTGGAGATGCCGGCAACAACGTCTATGAAGGAAAAGACCAGGTACGGCAGTTGCTGCAAGGCTATATCCTTGATAACAGAGACGTGAGTTTGATCCAAACCCCGGAGGTCGTAAACGGCACTACAACCTGGGTGGAGAGACACTCTGCCAACAGCTTAGGGCAATCAGGGGTAGATTCGGTCGATATCAGGGCTGACGCGATTATCCAGGACGGCAAAATAAAGTCTCTACTGTACGAGCTCACAGATGCATCGGCGGCTAAGGTCGCGGCAGCAGCTCAGGCGAGTAAAAGGGGAACAGCGGGCATGCCCAGAACGGGAAGCCAGGCCTCAACACGCTATGTATGGGCGGAAGTCTTTGCCTTTGCGGCCATTCTCTGCGGCTTCTGCGGTGCCCTTTTACGGGGCCTCAGCAAAAAACGGAGCTAAGCGCTGCTCCTAGGCTGATAAGCATGGGCAGCGCTAATGGCCGAGCACAAAGCTTTCAGGCGGCTATAGGAGCAATGATATGAGAAACAGTAGGTGGATCAAGCTCGCGGCCTCGACCGTGCTCTTAATAGTGGCTGCAGCTTCTCCTCTCCTCAGCGTCGCTGAGCCCGCAATCGCCCAGGATCAGAGCGTCAACGCCGCAGCAGATCTCTCACCCCTGTACAGGGATGGAGGTGAGGGCGCTCCGATCGCGGGACCGCACGGAACAGTTACTTTCAGGCAGCTAGCCGGCGACAGGACGCAGGCAACGCTGATCCTCGTGGGAGTGGAGCCCGGTCAATACTACTCATGGCACATCCATAGCGGAAGTTGCGGTGGGCCTGTACTCTACGCTTTGTCGGGGGTACGCGCGGACACAGGCGGTACGGCGCAAGCGACAGACGAGCTGCCGGCCAGAGTTGATTTCGGCGTCTGGTATGTGGACGCCCATATAGCGGGCAGCGGCCCGAGCGGCAGCACCCTGTGCGGCAGCGTCAACCCCGCTATCGTTGACCCCTTGCCTCCTGGCGCAAGCCCCGCGGGGATGCCTCGGACGGGGCTGGGCACCGAAAGGGGAGAGGCAGCCTCTTGGCCGCTGATCGCAGCTCTTGCTACGCTGATCCTATTCCTAGGTGCTGCGGTAAGGAGGTTCAATCGCTCTAACAGAGTATAGACTTGTCCGGGGTTCTCTTATAGGCGTGAACTATACTCACTTCAGGGTTTCAGCATCTGTTCGCCTGCAATAGAGCACTGTGAAGCACATTTGGAGGCTGCCGGTGAAGAGCCTAGCTTCCGCTGTCACGGTGGTGGTCCTTACCCTGAAAGGCGTCTATAAAGCGCTTGATGCGAGCTTCGTCCAGTGAATTCAGGCGATCTATTCGGTTCCAGGCCGTGAGTGCTATAGGGGTGGATAGCCCCGGATAGGGCGCCATGAGCAGGTAGGAACTGTAGCTCTCGGTTATAGCAGCGAGCCGTGCTACGGTTGCTTTGTCGAGGTCCGGCCTGTAGCTAATAACCACCCCGCCGTCCTCGAGGTTGTGTACCTCTTTTTCCTTCTCCACAGGAGCTGTCTTCACGCCCCATGCAAGCATATCTTTGACGTGGGGACCGGAGGTGGGCGGGTCGGTATTATAAGCATCGTGGGGCGTGGTCACGTCAGCAATATGACTGCTGGGCTGCTGGCTCACGCCCTGGCCGGGCTTTGTCGCCTCGCCTAAGTACCAGGCGGCGGCACCCACGGCCACGGCAAGCACAAGGATCGCCAGTAAGCCGAACTTGCGTAACGAGGCCATTCTCCGCCGGCGGTCGGCAGCTGCGCGTTCAATTGCCTGTCGCTGCATCCTGGCATCGCGCTTGGCCTCCTGGCTCAAGGGCGCACCTATCGTGCCACCTTTAGTCGAGATCGATCCACTACCAGAAGAGACCGCACTGGGAGCCGGGTTCCTGTCGCGCTCTGATATTGGCTGCCCACTCGGTCCAGGCCGCTGTGCGCCGCCCTGTGATCCCTTCGGTTGTTGCCAGGGTTGACTGTGCGCGCCTTTTCGCCCTCCACGTTTGCTGCTCAATCTTTGCCTCCTCCAAGTTACCAAAGTTCTAAATCATCAGACAGTAAGTAAACGGCCGCTGGTTCACAGACTCCTTCAGCCGGCGAACGTTTCCCGGTTCCACCGTCCATCAGGTGATGCCGTCCCTCTTGTAACTAGATACAACATCATTCTGCTAAGACAGCATCAGCTTTAAGGTCCCCCATAGCAGCTATAACTGCGCCCTTTCATATACTATGTGAATATAGTGCTTTCTCGCGCTATCGTCAAATTACGCTTGGACGAACCCTACCGGTGAGGACTACTCTCAAGCTCCACCGATGGAGGGCACGAAATGTGCTACGATGTGACCATAGTAAATAAACGCTGATGCGCTGTGCCCGCTTCAATAGTGGGGAAGGGTGCAGCGGACCTGAGGCTATTTAGCCATTTCATCAGCGGGTAGATAAGGAGGCAAAAGAATGGATCATAGCAATATGGGACAGGGCATGGCCAACATGGGTGGCGTGCGGAGTGGAGAAGGTGAGAGAGCCGGTACTGCTAAAAGCCAGAGTATGGACGCACAGATGCAGCAGTGCATACAGGAATGCACAGACTGCCACAATACCTGTGTCCAAACGGTGGCCCACTGCCTGCAAATGGGCGGCAAGCATGCCGAGGCTGGTCATATTACAGCGCTGCTTGACTGCGCGGACACCTGCCGAGCAAGTGCTGACTTTATGCTTCGAGGCTCGGCGATGCACAGCAAGGTATGCGGCGTATGTGCTGAAGCATGCGAGCGCTGCGCCACGAGCTGTGAGCAGATCGGAGGTGGCGATGCCCAGATGCAGGCGTGCGCTGAGGAGTGCCGCAGGTGTGCCGAGTCTTGCAAGCGCATGGCGTCTATGATGTAAATGCTGAGTGGGCTCGGGAGTGGTCTTGTACAAGCCACTCCTTATTCCAGACCGGGTTCACCTATATACTGTTTGACTGGAGCGATAGCTTGTTGGCGAGTTCAGGCGTGAAAGCTGGACGTCTCTATAGCTTCTTTTCGCCCGCGTGCAAGGCACAGCTCTGGCCTTTTCTGATCATGTTGCGAGCCCCGGGTTGTTCAGCCCTCCCTCGACGTCGCGCAGCAGCAGGGCGCTCGTTGAAAACACTAAGCAGATCTTAACTCTTCTCTAACCTTCTGCTAATGTTGCGACCTCATAATAAGAGAGTAAAGAAAACGCGGGAGCACAGGATGTTAGCAGTGGCAATCAAGATATGTGACATGGAAGATAAAACCCGCGGCAGTCGAAAAAGAGGCGGGCCTCTCTACCAGGGTGAAAAGGGCAGACCCACCCGACAAGGGACGGGGAGCCACCCAGGCGAGAGCCGGAGAGGCCCGATTTATACCTGTTAGAGACTAGACGGCAATATATAGAAAGAGGGCGGCGAGCAGGGAGCCGGTGAGTTTCCCGCCCAGCCTCCAATCTCCTTCTCCTCCCTCCCCCAAGAGGTCCTTCCGAAAGGTGGGGCTTCTTGGATTTAAGCTGCCGCGCGCGATAGTCTCTCGCCGGATAGAGGAAGGCGCACTCCCACTCGGGAGCTGCTGCGTTACGGGTTCGGCGAACTTGGGCGAGCGTTTTGCTTCGCGCGCACGATCCACGCCCGCCAGAGCCAGTCGACGGTGAATGCTCGGCCTCCGGTCACATGGAGTCCCGCCTGGTTGCACATCCCCTGTGCCTCAGCCAGGGTATAAGCCTGAACCGGGCTGCCTTCCAAACGCCCTATCAGCCACACGAACAGGGGCCACGGAAAGGGCGGCACTCGCCGGGCGAAATCTTCAACGACCAGTTGCCCATCGTCCGCCAGCAAGAGGCGCAAGTTGGACAGGAGGGTCACAG
>JALYYZ010000037.1 GCA_030945985.1 Chloroflexota bacterium | reverse complement strand
CATCACCGAAGGACATGCACGCGCTATATTGCAGGTGCCGGGCGAGACCGAGCAGATTCACTTCATGGAGCATATAGTAGCCGAGGGCCTGAACGTCCGCCAGGCAGAAGCGCAGGCACGCCGATGGGCTCCCAATCCTCCAACTACGCATCCTGCCACCGAAGAGGAACCTCCTCCCCTCTACGACGAAACCCACGACCTGGAAGAGCGCTTCCGTGATGCTCTAGGTACAAAAGTCCAACTTTCTAGGACGCGTCGAGGTGGCCGCCTCACCATCTATTACTACTCGGACGAAGAGTTGCAGCGCATCTACGGTACTATAGTCGGAGAATAAGGGACACATAGCAATAGAGAAGAGAGGTCAACCCACGGGTTGACCTCTCTTCTTTCCCCTGAGCAGAAGCAACTCTGCTCTAGCACAGATCATCTTCTTCAGCTTCTATCATGTTGTAAGCGCTCAATGTTGGGAGTACAGGCTCAAACACCCGCTTCAGCTCCACCATGTAGGCAAGCCCTGACTCATAGTCCTCTTCACGTGGTGCCCAGGGCGCGAACTCTTTGTGTGTCGATGCGTCATACGGCCCCTGGGAGATCTCGAATAGTACCGTTCCCTCTTCCAGGCTCACCATGCAATGCCACGCGCCTGGCGGTATCTCCACGCCTCTGCACGGCCCATCAGCACTAACTATAGTGCCCTCTATAGGCGCTCCATCGTCGCCGAACCTTGCTACCAGCGCGCTGCCCCTGAGCGCTACAAATGCCTCCGGTTTAGGTGGAGTGTTGTGCCTGTGCGGACTCACGTAGCTTCCCGGCTCTACAGCGTTGAGCATCCTTTGCACCGGCTCTCCGTGTTCGTGCAGTCTTATCGCGCTCCGCCCACGCGGGCTGTTCCGCGCCTCTTCGCCAGCTTTGTTTAGTAGCGTATCATCGAAGGCGATAAGCGAGAGAGAGCTCTCCGAGTCTCGTGGGTATGGCACCGACATGATTTTATCCCCTTTCAGCTTTATAGGCCCGCTTTGAGGTTCATGCGCACTCCGTGAGTAAGCGTACTTGCCAATTCGGTATCTTCTCCCCTACCGTCAACTCCAAGTGTGATCGCATATGGTCCTTCGCCGCGCCTCTCCAGGTAGTTCTTTACTCCTCTGTCCTCACCTGTGACAAGTCGCACTTCACTGCCGCCAAGCCTGAAGGAGACGCCGTGCTCGTGCGCTTTCTCTGTCGCGACCCCTCCTAAGAGTGCAGAGTATCTCTCACGGCTCCTGTCCAGGCTCTCCACAGCCACCGTCACTCTTTTCACGCCGGTCGCGCCGTTGGCATGCTGCGCGGACGGGCCGTGCGGTACTCGTAGCCCCCTCTGGGTAACATCAGCGCACAAGAATGGTAAGTCGTACCCATCGGCTATTCCGAGGCGCCATGAGATTTGCACTCCATCGGGTCTTTTACGCCCGCTGTCTCGCGGCCCCTTTATTTGCAGACCTTTGTGCCTTGCCGACGAGATGGTCTCGTCGATGTCACCCGGTAGCAGCGCATAGGCCAGCAATCCCTCGCCGACCTCCTCGCCCCTGGCAAATAGGTGCTCAGGTGGGGGAGAGTCGATGAAGCTTACTAATTCGAGGTAAGAGCCGTCCTCAAAGGCTACGAGCACGTTCTCCGTAACTCCATCGGCGTGTCGCCCACCTTCCACCACGGTGAAGCCGAGCGTTCTGTAATCGGCGCCCGCGCGGGCGAGGTCGTCTACTACTATCACCACATGGTCTATGCTCAACATATGCCCACCTATCTTGCCGGCCCGGTGACGCTGTTCATAACAGCCCCGACTACACTGACGGCTATAGCCCCTACGAGAGCCGCCCAGATGCTGGACAACCGCATACTGGGCACCAACGCGGCAGCCAGGAAGAAGAGCGCCGTGTTGATTACGATGCCGAAGAGCCCAAAGGTCATACAGCTCAGTGGGGCAGAGAGGAGCTTTAGAATAGGTCGCACAAAAGTGTTCAGCAAAGCCAGTATCGCTGCAAATATAGCCAGGGTGCCAAAGTCAGCGTATTGGATCAGCGGCTGCGTGGCTGACGTATCCGGCAGCACTGCTGGTAAACCCCAGGCAATCAAAAAGACCGCTATCACTATTACCGCCCACCTCAAAAGCAATGTTCTCAACTCTCAAACCCTCCCAAATGCAATCAGCCCTTCTTTTCGGCCATTATAGCATAGCGCCCCGGCATAACCCCTGCCGATGGCCGCGCGACTTCTGTCTATATAGTGCAACTTCCAGGGACCTCTTAGGAAAAGAGCGCTTCTTACCAAAACAAACAAATATGACCCGCAGGGTCATATTTGTTTGTTTTTCTCTCAAAAGCCAAAAGGTCCATGAACATGCAATAGTGGCTGTACAATGAGCCATGGCAGGGCAGAATCGCGCTATAATGCATCTGTGAACATCATTGAAACCCAGGGTCTCACACGCCGCTTCGGCCAGCGAGTTGCCGTCGATAATCTGACTATGCAGATACCGGAGGGCAGCGTCTTTGGATTTCTAGGGCCGAACGGGGCCGGCAAGACCACGACCGTACGTATGCTGGCAGCGCTAATCGCTCCCACATCCGGTAGTGCCACCGTCGCGGGGCATGCGTTGGGGGGAGATAACACGGGTATACGCCGCTCGGTCGGTATTCTCACCGAGACGCCTGGCCTCTATGAGAAGCTTACTGCCGTACAGAATCTGGTCTTCTTTGCCGGTCTTTACGAAGTACCGGAACCACGGGCAAGCCAACAGGCGGTCTACTACCTCCGTCTGCTCGACCTGTGGGACCGCCGTGACGACAAGGTGGGCGGCTTCTCGAAGGGAATGCGCCAGAAGCTGGCAGTAGCCCGCGCCTTTCTGCACGAACCTGCTATTGTTTTCCTCGATGAGCCAACCTCCGGCCTCGACCCTGAAGCCTCACGCACGGTCCTGGACTTCATCAAGCAACTGCGCAGCCAGGGTCGAACCATCTTTCTCACTACCCACAACCTCTACGAAGCTGATGAGCTTTCTGATCTGATAGGTATCTTTCGTACGCGTCTGCTCAGGCTCGATTCTCCTGCCGGTTTGCGAGCGGGCTTATTTGGAAGGGGAACGCGTGTACAGCTTGCAGGTCCAGCCGCACCCTGGGAAGCCGCCGCACGGGCGCTCCTTTTCGTCAGGGATGTGTCGGCTGAAAATAACTTGCTCTCGATTAGCCTTGATAATCCGGACGAGCAGAACCCGCTTCTCATACAGGCGCTTGTCGCTGCCGGTGCCCCTATCAGGTATATCGAGCCGCTGGAGCACTCGCTTGAAGAGGTCTACATGCAATTGGTCGGCTCAGACGAGCGTGCGAACCCATAGGATATTTTGAGGTGGCCTAGTGCAGCTTCAGGGACCTTTAGCTTTTGAAAGAGAGACAACAAATCAAAACACGCCGTGTTTTGATTTGTTGTATGGGAAAGAAGCGCTCTTTCCAAAGAGGTTAGGGTTCCCCTTAGGGACGCTTGAAGAGGCATTAGTAGGCTTTAGCGTAGGATCAGTAGACGTAAGTCCCCCTCATGGGCCGGAAAAGCCGAAGAAGTAGTCCAGAAAAATGTAGCGATAGTACCCACAGGCGTAAGGATTAGAGAATGCACACCAGGAAGGTAAATAAAATTGCCTTGATCCTCCGCAAAGAGTGGCTGGAGCTAAGGCAGCAGCGCGTGCTGATCATCACAACCATCATCCCACCACTCCTCTTCATCATATTACCGATTTTGATCGCTTACGTTGCGGGTCACACCTCTCCAAAGGGGCTGGACGGCCGGGTCAACCAGATAGGCAACATCATCCCCGCGTTCCAGGGGCTCAACATTTACGAACTTGGGCAGGCAGTAATCGGCCAGCAATTCGGTGTGCTCTTACTTCTCCTCCCGACAATCATCCCGAGTATCATCGCTTCTTACAGCATCGTAGGCGAAAAGACCAGTCGCACCCTTGAGCCTCTGCTCGCGACTCCGGTGTCTACTACCGAGCTTCTCGTGGCGAAGACGCTGACGGCCGTGATCCCTGCTGTGGCCGTTACATGGTTCGTCGCCCTGGTCTATATAGTGGGTATGCGCATGGTGGCTGTCTCCGACAGGGTGTTCAACATCATAGTTAGTCCCGGCTGGTTGATTATCCTGCTCCTGGGTGGTCCTCTGCTGGCGCTCCTGGTAGTTGCCGCGACGGTGGCTGTTTCATCGAAGGCCAACGATCCACGTACCGCTCAGCAAATATCTGCTGTTGTTATAGTGCCGGTGATGGGTCTCTTTGCCGGGCAAGTGTCGGGCGTTATAGCTCTGAGCCCGCTGGTTTCGTTTATAGCGGTGGCGATACTCGCTGCCCTATGCGTGCTTGCCATGTTCATCGTTGTCAAGCTCTTCCAGCGCGAGACCATCCTCACAAAGTGGACTTAGTGCGACTTCATGGGCCTCTTAGCTTTTGGAAGTAAAACAAACAAATCAAAACCAGCAGGGTTTTGATTTGTTTGTTCTTGGAAAGAAATGCTCTTTCCCAAGAGGCCGCTTGAAGGGGCATTAGGGAGTGCCTGTGGTGCCTTGGGACCAGTTAGAGGCAATATTGGAGAATAAAGAATGGGAACCCGCATGGTTCCCATTCTTTATTCTCCAACTATCGAAGGGCATTTATCCGCCTAAAGCGTCCTTTATTTTCCCCAGGAACCCTTTCTCCTGAGGCTCGGGGGTTGCCTCGCCTAGCGTTTTGCTTAGCTCTCTCAGCAGGCGCTTTTGCTCTTCTGTCAGGCTGGTGGGTATCTGCACGTTGGCTCGCACTACCATATCACCACGGCCCGCGCCTCTCAGATATGGCACTCCGAAACCCTTGATCCTGAATTCTTTGCCATTTTGAGTACCGTTGGGCACCTTCAGAAGGGTCTCCTCGCCATCTACGGTCGGCACCTGTATATCTGCGCCCAATGCTGCCTGCGCCATGTTCAGGCCGAGGTCGAGTATTATCGTGCTGCCTTCCCGTCTGAAGAGCTTGTGCTGCTTTATATTCACTTCTATGTACAAGTCGCCGGGAGCAGAGCCTCTCGGTCCTGCCTCACCCTCGCCGGCCAGCCTTATCTGCGAGCCGTCGTCGATGCCCGCAGGCACCTTCACAGCCAACTTCCGGGTCTCTTTGATGCGTCCTTCACCTTTGCACTGGCTACAAGGCGTGGCTATAATCTTCCCTTCTCCGTGGCACCTCTCACAAGGCACAACTGAGACGAACTGCCCGAAGATACTCTGTTGCACGCGGCGCTGCTCCCCACGGCCCTGGCAGACAGGGCAGGTTTGCGGCTCCGTACCGGGCTCAGCTCCACTTCCTTCGCACTTCGGGCAGATGGCGAGGCGCGGGATGTCGACCTCTTTCTCGGTGCCGAATACAGCTTCCTCGAACTCGATCGTCAGTCTGTACGCAAGGTGCGACCCACGTTGGGGTCTGCGCCGTGTTGCGCCTCCCGCGCTCCCTGCTGTTGCCTGCGAGAAGAAGGTCTCGAATATATCTGAGAAAGGCCCGAAGCCGCCGAATGGATCGGCTCCCCCTCCGCCTCCGGCACCCGATACAGCGGCGTGCCCAAAGCGGTCGTAGGCTGCACGCTTATCGGTGTCGATGAGCACCTCGTACGCCTCGCTCACCTCTTTGAACTGAGACTCTGCTTCGGGAGCCTTATTTACGTCAGGGTGGAGTTGGCGAGCCTTAGCCCTGTACTGCTTCTTAATCTCATCGGCTGTGGCGGTTCGGGTCACTCCCAGGACCTCATAGTAATCGCGTTTGGTTGCTGCCATTGTGTACCTTTACTCTTCTTTGTTATCCGTTTCCGGGTAAAACATGTCATCGACAGGCATAGACCAGCCTGGCACGGCGGGTTCGGCCTCAGCTATCTCACCACGCCCATAAATGGTAGGCCCGCCGGCGGACCCTTTTCTGTAGACGCGCACAACCTCTTCCTTCAGCACGTCCACATCCCAAACGACCTGTGTGCCTGCCGCAAAGTAGTCAGCGCATTTTGCCGCGATCTTTCGTTCGGCAGTGGGCCCATAGTCACCTACGCTCCTGACTTCCACCGCAAGGAGGGGCGCACCCTTATAGAAGTTGGCACTCATCTTACCTACATAAAAGCCCGCATCAGGGCTGAAAGACTTCCTATTTGGTAGATCGACAATGAATGCCTTATTATCACTTACTGCCACTCCCCTTCCGATATGACGTGCATAAGAGCGCAGGCTAACATATATCTCGTCTCCGGCGTAACCGGGCAAGCCTCCCGTTGGCGACATAAGGACAATTTCTCCATCGACAAGTTCGGCCTTGCCGTTATCCGGCACATCGTAGAGGTCCGTGATCGTAGCTTGCGTTTCTGTTTTCACCTTAACTCCGGTCCAGATTCACTCTGCTAAGCATAATTGGCCAGTAGTTGGTTCATGCTAACGACACAAAAAGCTGGTGGTAGCTCACCAGACCAGCCTTCTACTATTATACACAAGGGGCAGAACAGCGGAAACAGGCAAAGGACTGAGTAGCTCTCGCAACCCAGCCCTTGTCCGGTAAGTGTTTCTCTTAGACCTCGCGGAACTCGCCTTCAACGGTGCCTTCCTCGGCCTCCTGGCCCGCGCCGGGGTGTGCGCCGTTGGGGCCACCTGCTCCATCAGCGCCCATGCCATCGAAGCCTGGGCCTTGTGTGCCTGCATGCGCTTGCTGCTGCGCGTACATCGCCTGGCCGATCTTCTGGAGCGACTGGTTCAACTCCTCAGTAGAACTCTTGATGAGGTCCAGGTCTTCCCCATTGAGGGCGTCGCGGACCGATTGCACTTTAGCTTCAACATCGCTTTTGATCTCGGCGGGCACCTGCTCACCAAGCTCGCGCAGCGTCTTTTCGGCGTTGTAAGCGAGGCTATCAGCCATGTTGCGGGCCTCGATCATATCGCGTCGGCGCTTGTCCTCATCGGCATGGGACTCGGCTTCGCGCACCATGCGCTCGATCTCGTCTTTGCTCAGGCCGGAAGAAGCGGTGATCGTGATCTTCTGCTCCTTCTGAGTAGCCATATCCTTGGCCGAAACGTTCAGGATACCGTTTGCGTCGATGTCGAAGGTCACCTCAACTTGCGGCACGCCGCGTGGCGCGGGTGGGATACCGTCAAGGATAAAGCGTCCCAGCGTCTTGTTCTCGCCGGCCATGGGTCGCTCGCCCTGCAAGATATGGATCTCTACGCTTGGCTGATTGTCTGAAGCGGTTGAGAATACCTGGCTCTTCTTGCTGGGGATGGTTGTATTGCGCTGGATAAGTGGAGTTGCCACGCCGCCCAGGGTCTCCAGGCCCAGTGTGAGAGGGGTCACGTCAAGCAGCAGCACGTCTTTCACGTCGCCTTTGAGCACGCCAGCCTGGATAGCTGCGCCGAGGGCAACTACTTCGTCAGGGTTGACCCCCTTATGAGGTTCCTTGCCAAAGAAGCTCTGTACCTTCTGCTGCACCGCAGGCATACGGGTCTGGCCGCCTACCAGCAGGACCTCGTTTATGTCCGAGTTCTTCATCTTGGCGTCTTGCAGTGCGCTCTTCATCGGCGGAAGGGTGCGGTCGACCAGGTCGCCGACAAGCTGCTCCAGCTTGGAGCGGGTCAGCGTCATGCTCAGGTGCTTGGGTCCCTGCGCGTCGGCGCTGATGAAGGGGAGGTTGATCTCTGTACTCT